>CAJJDL010000112.1 GCA_905182935.1 uncultured Nitrospinaceae bacterium
AAACATTGTGAATCTGATGAGGCTACTTCTTCGGTTTCTTCTGCCAGACTTTGGTTGAGTTCTTCTTTGGCGACTTCTTCTTGACAGAGTTATTGTCCCTGTAAGATTTTTAGTGGCCTGACGCAGGCTACGCTTCTTCCGGAGGCTAGGTTGGCATAACTACTACTAATAAAAAAATGGGGTCTGGTCACTGACATGTAGAAAAAAGATAGGGCCTGAAGTATTAAAACTCCAAGCCCTTTCTAATAATGGCGGGGTCGACGGGACTCGAACCCGCGACCTCCGGCGTGACAGGCCGGCATTCTAACCAACTGAACTACGACCCCGCTCAGGTCTAAAGACTATATGTAATAAAACGCTTTAATTTACCCTATTATTTTTGATCACCTAACAAGCTTATTTCTAAACATTTATTCTTTACAGCAAAAGCATCTAAATACCAAAAGTGAACCGATGGTAGGCGGTACAGGGATCGAACCTGTGACCCCCGGCTTGTAAGGCCGGTGCTCTCCCAGCTGAGCTAACCGCCCTCTATCGATTTTCTTAATCAAATCGTATCCGGAAGGAAGGTTGAAGTATATAAACGGGCTATATCCATGTCAAGATTATTCATGTTCCTTGGCATAGAATTGGCCCAAAAGGTTTGATTTTAAATGATTGACACCAAAATATACTGCCTATAAAATAGTTTTTTTTTAATTTGCAATGTCTATTTCCTCATTAGAATAAAGAAATTGGCCTATTTTCTAAGATTACAAACTTTTATTTAACGATGTGGCAAAAAACTCTACCCGTTTTAAAAAATTTTTCTTTAAACGATTTGCATCAATTGAGAAACCATCTTGACCTTTTGATTGGAAAAAAAACCTATTCTGAAAAGAGCGCCCTTGATAAAAGAGCAAACCATAGGGCTAATGTCAAAATTTTCGGAACTGCCGAAATCGAAAGAGAAAGAGAATTTTTTGATAAAACCTATAAAATTAGCATTTATGAGATGTCCATAAATGGAATGGTTTTAAATATTCCTGCAACCGTAATTCAGAATGACATTTTAATTGTCACATTTCGCTTGCCATCTAATGGGGAAAAAAAAATTATCAACGTACAAGCCATGCGGGTTAAAGAAACCTTATCCGATAGAACTACACTTTATGAGGTAGCGGCTCAGGCGGTTGATAAAAATACAGTTAAAGCTTATCGAAGTATGCTTAAAAACCGAGGGAAAAATTTTCTTCCTTCCTAGTTTTAAGAAATAAACCCACACTATGAACTCCGTATAAACTTAACTAATTTTTCTAAAATGACTTTACCAGCCCTTCTTAATGAGCTCATAGAGCTTACCGGCAATGTTAGTAATGCCCACACTATAGCTTTATATAAAGTTGACGAAGATGGGGAAACCCTGGTTTTACGTCATCATATTTCTCTAAGTTTAAATTTTAACATCGATACAAAAGTTAAGTTTGGCGAGGGACCGATAGGGGAGGTAGCAAAAAGCAAACAACCTTTCATTGCAGAAGATTTCGAAAAAAACTCGACTAAACTCTCTATATACAAAAAAAATGAGAACCTAAAAAGTTTTCTTGCTATACCAGTAATTTCTAATGACCTAGAAGGGGTTCTGGTTATTGACTCAAAAGGAAGTTACTCTTTCCCCGCAAAACAACAAAAAATAATAGCCGGACTAGCAAACCAAATGGCTTGGCAATTAAATCAAGAAAAACAATGCTCTGTAAAGGAGAGTCTCCCTAAACCTCTTTTTCGAGACTTGATTTCTTACTGCAGGTTCATTGCAGAGTCCCAAAATGAAAACATAGCAACAGAAAGATTAACCAATGTGCCGTCCTCCATACTGGCGTGCGATGCACATGCAGTAATCTGGTTTGATTCTAAAGAAATAGGAAAAATTTCTAAATTTAGGGGCTTTAATAAGGATAAAGCCACTATTACGATACACCTAGGTAAAAGTCTCGCTGGATCATGTGCTAAAGACCAATGCCCTATTCTTCTTAGCAACACAGCAAATTGTCGATCTACTATTTTTAATATTAATGAAGGAGAGGAACTTTTTTCATCTTTAATGGCAGCGCCGATCTCTTTTAATAATAAACTTTACGGTGTTGTAGTATGCGGAGCAAAAAATGCTGAAGCATTTTCCGATTTAGAACTAAATTACCTGACTCTCATGACTTATTCGGCTGCGTCATCGTTTTTTTGTGCAGAAACTAGAAAACAATGGGACTACAACAAAAACCTCGATCAAATCATAGGTATACCTAACCATCGTTTTATAGTTCAACATGGTAATGCCATTGAAAAAGATCTGCTTGTAAATGGCAACTCAGCATGTTTTTTAAGCTTAAAAGTCGATAACTTACTAGAGATTTATACATCTTTTGGTATTAAATCTGGGGACCTACTTCAACGAGGAATTGCTGCAAAAATTTCAAGCACACTTCCCTCACCAAAATATATTTTTAAATTTTCCGATACAATATATATAGTCATTCTTGTAAACCAAGAATTATCTAAAGTGCAACCATTAAAAAAACAGCTCGAAGAAGTATTTAATAACGCCCCGTTTCTCGTCGATGGTAAGTTAATACAAGTTCATGCCAAATTAGGAATATCCTGTTATCCTGCAAACGGTAAAACTCTTTCACAGTTAATAGGAGCATCCTTTCAAAAAAACACGACTAGATTTCCTTCTAAAAAAGAATTGACCCTATGATAAAAGAGAAATTAAACAAATTAATGAGTTGCCTGACTACCGACATAGCAATGGACTTAGGAACAGCCAATACCTTGGTTTATATTCGAGATAAGGGTATTGTACTCAACGAGCCATCTGTCGTAGCCGTAAGTGCAAACGGCACAAAGGTTGAAGCAGTAGGGCTTGAGGCAAAAAACATGTTTGGCCGAACAAATTCACAGTTGCAAACTATCAGACCCATGAAGGATGGGGTTATAGCAGACTTTAATGTAACTAACCACATGATCGCCTACTTCATTAAAAAAACTCTCAAAAAAAACTGGTTCATCAAACCTCGCATAGTGATAGGCATACCTACTTGTATAACTCAGGTAGAAAAAAAAGCGGTGATAGAGTCTGCCCTTATGTCTGGTGTGCGTGAGGTCAGCCTAGTTGAAGAACCAATGGCCGCCGCTATTGGAGCCGGCATCCCAGTTCATAAAGCAGAAGGTAATATGGTTATTGATATTGGTGGTGGAACATCTGACATAGCTGTTATCTCGCTTTCAGCAATCGCCTATGGAGAATCAATCCGACTCGCTGGTGACGCAATTGATGAAGCTATAGTTCGTTATATAAGACTGAACCATCATCTGAGTATTGGAATATTTGAAGGTGAGAGGGTCAAAATTGCAATCGGAAATGCCTACCCAACTATAGATCGACTAACTACCGAAGTAAAAGGCTTAAATATTAAAACGGGAGTACCAACCTCAGTCATAGTCAGCGATGATGAAATTCGCATTGCTATGCAAGAGCCTATTTCTAATATTATCACAGCCCTTATGAGAGCTTTAGAAAAAACTCCCCCCGAGCTTTCATCCGACATCCATTCAAATGGAATTTATATGACTGGCGGCGGTGCGCTAATCCGAGGGCTAGATAAACTGATTGAAGAAAAAACCTTCCTCACAGTTCACAAACCAAATAATCCACTTCTGAGCATAGTACAAGGAGCGGGTATAGTACTTGATAACTACGAACAAATGAAAAATGTTTGTGTCAGCTGAGTTAATCTAATCAAATTATCTAAATATTTTTACTAGAAAATGAAAAAAATTTGTTTCCCCTGACATCCTTGGGTACAATAAATTTTAAAATTAACAATAGTTTTTTTACAAAAACTAAAGAACTAACCTATGGATGAAGGTATATTAGATTTATCCTGTGCTCAATGTAAGACAAGGGTAGATTCTTTGCCTACTATAATCAAATTCCAAGGACAGGAAATTTACCTATTTCATCCAATATTTTGCAAAAATTGCCTTTCAAGTATTTGCAAACAGCACTCCACTATTTGTGCTAATTGCGGGCAAAGTATCCCCCCATATTCCCAAGTTGGTGTATTAAAGGGGAACGACAGAAAAAATCAACTTGTACACATGACGACTTCATGCCTAACTACTGGAAGTGCTTTTCATGGCTACTGGGGCAAAGGTGAATTACATAAATTTGTGGAAATAGAAGCATGCTAGAAATTTATTTTACCAAACAGAAAAGAACCATTGAGGCTAAAGAAGGAGAAACAATTAGGGAGGCCGCCATAAAGGGTAAAATTAGTATATATCCTCATGTTTTTAAAATTCTTAATTGCAGAGGGCGTGGACATTGCCATTCTTGCGCTATCGAAATAGTTTCTGGAACCACAAACCCAAAAAATGAAATTGAAAACCAACAATTGACTAAAAAGTTGATTAAAAAACCTAACCTCAGGCTTGCTTGTCAAGTAAGAGTGTCTGACAACATGGTCATCAAAACCCACGTCTAATTTAGTAAGCAACTCTAAATATCTTTAAATATAGGCTTAAGAGGAAAATAAAAATCTTTATTTTTTTTAATCTATGTGGTTTTAAAATCTTATTTAATAGCAAATTCACTTCAAATTATGGACAAATTTTGGTAATAATATTGACAATCTATATTTAAAGCTTAAAACTATTAATGATTCCACTTTCGCAAAAAAATCTTGTAGAAATACGTAAGCACTCCTTGGAAGATTACCCTAATGAGTGCTGTGGAATTGTTATTGGGTTAGCGGGATCTGTAGATAAAGATATTCTTTTCCGCTGCACTAATATTCAAAATAAGCTACATGAGATGGACCCTAAGACCTACCCAAGGGATGCTAAAACGGCTTATAATATTGACCCTCGGGAATTATTTGGGATTTTCAAACAGATTGATTCAAAGAAACTGGTTTTAAAGACTTTTTACCATTCGCACCCTGATCATGATGCCTATTTTTCTGATGAAGACAAACAAATGGCTCTATTTGATGGAGAACCAACATATTCAAATGCTAGTTATCTTGTGATTTCGGTATATAATAAATTAATAAAAGATGAAGCTTGGTTTGAATGGAACCCTCAAACTAAATCATTTG
>CAJJDL010000113.1 GCA_905182935.1 uncultured Nitrospinaceae bacterium
TAACTATGACTATGTATAAATAACTTCATCGATAAAGGTTCATCATAAAAAGCTTGATAAATATGATCACTTGTCAGAGTCGCCGCAAGAGGCAGATAACCAGAAGTAATTCCTTTTGATAAACAAAGAAAATCAGGCTTTAAGCCATGGTCATTACAAACAAAAAGTGACCCAGTCCGCCCAAACCCAACCGCCACTTCATCATAAATCGTATGAACTTTCGAGTCGTGACATGCCTCCTGCAATTTCTTGAGATATATTGGGGGATACATTTTCATTCCAGCTGCGCCTTGAACAAGTGGCTCAATAATTACCCCGGCAACCTTCCCTCTATTTTCATCAAGTACTTTTTCTAAAGGTTCAAAACACTCCGCATTGCAACTTGTAGGTTCAAGGTCAAATGGACATTGATAACAATCTGGTCCTTGAACTTCAATATTTTTCATAAGCACATTTTCGAATTTTTCGCGAAATAAATTAATCCCACAAACAGATAAAGCTCCTAGCGTTTCTCCATGATAGCTCCCAGTAAGATAAATGAACCTAGTACGTTGACTTTCTCCTGTTTGGAGCCAATATTGAAGGCTCATTTTAAGAGCAACTTCTACTGACGTTGAACCATTATCTGAAAAGTATACTTTTGTGAGATTACTTGGAGTTAGCTCAACGAGCGACTCAGCTAGATCAATAGCCGGCGTGTGCGTAACGCCAGCAAACATTACATGTGCCATTCGACTCAACTGGTCCTTTAGAGCTTTATTAATGCTTGGATGATTGTGCCCAAACAGATTCACCCACCAAGACGAAATAGCATCCATATATCGTTTGCCATCTTTATCAAATAAATAAATTCCCTCACCTCTATCAATAAGAAGAGGAGGCTCCGACTCATATTCTTTCATCTGCGTACAGGGATGCCAGATATTCTTAAAATCGCGATCTAGATCATGGTCATTCGGAATATTTTTAGGCATAAATAATTATTTAAATTAGACTACAAGTTGTAACGCTGTGGTGAAAATTCTTTTATTTCTGTGGTTAGCGTTTCTAAAATTGTTTCTACTATATAATCAGCCTGATTAGGTGTTTGTAAAATTCCATTTCGGTAATGCCCCGTGGAATAAAAAAGATTATTGTAACGCGAACTTTTACCCATGATAGGCATTAAATCTTCAGCCGCTGGGCGTAGGCCCGACCAACTCTCTACAAGTAAAGCCTCTCTGAGACAGGGCATAATCTGCGCTGCTCGATTTATTAAATCTTGAATTACACTTTCTTCAACTTTAGGATCAAATCCCCTATCTTCCATAGTCGACCCCAACACAAACCCTTTTCCACCTCCCCATGGAGCAATATAATTTTTCAAACCATGAACCGTATAATCAAACTTGTGATCTGCCATTTTCAAACGGCACATCTGACCTTTAATAGGCTTCATAGGAAGAGAAACATTAAGAATATCTCCTAACTTAGAAGACCAACTCCCCGAAGCAAGAATAAACTTTTGACCTCGAATCTCTCTTATTTCTGTAACTACTGCTTCTATGCTAGAAGAATCATAGAGAAATCCGGTTACATTATTTTCAAGAGCCTCAATTCCAATTTTACGTGAAGCGACTACAAGGGCATCATGCATTTCTCGGTTGTTAACTTGGCCTTCGCCTACCCAAACAACCTCACCACATGTTTCTGAAATTGCAGGGGCTAGTTGACGACATTGCTTTGAAGTCCAAAGTTCATGAGGAATATTTTCCTCACGAAAAAAACGAAGCCTCTCTTCCCAGTCGCCTTCAAATGATGATGAAGGCATAAGTGAACCCACCATGGAAAGATAAACAGGCATCTCACTTACACCCATCAAGTTTTCAATAAAACAAGGATATTTTAAAAGAGACTCCCGACAAAAATCAAAGAAAACATCCGCTATGGCACATTCGCCAAAAGGAGCGAGCATACCTGCAGCAGCCCTAGAAGCCATCAGCGAGTTAACTGGGTCACCAAGAATAGCAATACTAAGTTCCGGTCTATCTTGTTTTAGCCTAAAAGCAATACTATACCCAATGACTCCAGCACCTATAACTACAATGTCAAAACAATCATGTTTCATACGTAAGAAAAATTAGTTTAGTCGATACTTAATAAAAGGGTATATAAAGTTTCTAGCGCAAACAATCTACTTCTAGATACCTCTAATAACCTTGATCCTTTACCCCACAATATGCTATTTTTTAATAAACTAAGTTAGTATTAAAAAAAGAACAGCTCGTGACAGAAGAAATTTAAAACATCTTCTACTTTTTCTACTATTCTTTATAACCTCTCTTTTTGGGAAGCTTAACTATGACTGATAATGAAGATAGTGAGAATATTACAGATACTGAGTTTGCTAAAAAGGCATCCGCTCACATAGAACCTATTCTAAAGTATCTAGACACAGAAGATATAGTTATTGATAATGAAAAAATCATAGAACTATTTGTAAAACTATGGGAATACGAAGATGGTGAACACTTAGACGCTGCCACACAAAAATTGACCACCATTGGACTATTTATTTATACAACTCACAATGTTCTTGAAGATTATAATATCCGAATGGATCGTGCCCGCCAACACATCACTCATGCTCTTCATGAATGGGTGAAACCCAACTTAGATAAAGCTATTACAGAGGAAAAAAAATCAAATAACCCATTCAAAGCATTTGTTGATTCTAATCAAAAAAATATTGACGAAGTTTTTAGCTGGGAACATTTCATGCCCGATGTCAAAAAAGCTACTGAAGTTGAATTAAACATAAAATTAAAGAAATGTTGGTTCGCCGAGTTTTTTATACGATTTGGTAGAGTCGATTATATTCCAACTGCCTGTGAGTTTGATAA
>CAJJDL010000114.1 GCA_905182935.1 uncultured Nitrospinaceae bacterium
TATACATCAGGTAGTTTATGAAAATTATGCTGTTCCTGGAACAATGATGATAGGGACAGACTCTCATACTCCAAATGCTGGTGGTTTAGGCGTAATAGCCATTGGCGTAGGAGGAGCTGATGCAGTAGATGCGATGACCGGTCAAGGATTCACTACAAAATTACCAAAAATTGTAGGAATAAAACTAAAGGGTAAACTAAATGGCTGGACTGCATCTAAAGATATCATTTTAAAAGTCGCAACCATGTTAACGGTTAAAGGTGGAACAGGGAAAATTATAGAATACTTTGGTGAAGGTGCTCGCGCATTGAGTGCTACAGGAAAAGGTACCGTAACAAATATGGGAGCCGAAATCGGATCTACGACATCTATGTTTGGATATGACTCTGAAATGGACCCATATCTGCGTGCAACAGGTCGTTCCCATATAGCAGATTTATGTAAAAAATATGCTCCGCACCTACAAGCTGATCCAGAAGTTGAAAAAGATCCAGATAAATTTTATGACGAGTATTATGAAATTGATTTAGATCAATTGGAGCCTCATATTGTAGGGCCACATACACCTGACCTTGGTCGTACGATTTCTGCCATGGCGTCTGAAGTTGAAGAAAAAGGATATCCCGAAGAGCTCTCAGCTGCCCTTATAGGATCTTGCACAAACTCTAGTTATGAGGATATGAGTCGTGCTGTAAGTTTGGTTCGCCAAGCTAAAGCAGCTGGAATAAAAGTAAAGTCTAATTTTCTAGTTACACCAGGTTCTGAACAAATATATGAAACCATCAAGCAAGACGGTATTCTCAAGGAATTTGAAGAAATTGGTGCAACAGTATTAGCTAACGCATGTGGCCCATGTATTGGTCAATGGAAAAGGGAAGACAAAAAAAAGGGAGAAGCAAATAGCATTCTTACGTCATACAATCGAAATTTTGCAAAACGTAATGATGGTAATCCTGACACTCTTGGATTTATCAGCAGTCCTGAGTTAGTAGTGGCAATGGCATTCAGTGGATCAATGAAATTTAATCCACTTACAGATTCATTGAAAGATAAAGATGGTAATGACTTTAAATTTAATCCTCCATCAGGAGATGTTCTCCCTGCAAACGGATATGCTTCTAAGGATAACGGCTATGAAGAACCGACAAAGTCTGGTGAGGTTGTTATAAACCCTATAAGTGAACGGCTATCATTTTTAGAGCCATTTCCAAAGCAGGATCCCGTAAAGGATTATAAAAACCTTCACCTACTACTTAAAGCTCAAGGGAAATGCACTACAGATCATATTTCACAAGCTGGTCCATGGCTAAAATTTAGAGGTCACTTAGATAACATTAGCAACAATATGTTTTTGGGTGCTACCAATGCATTTACTGGCGGAACGGGCACTGGAAACAATCCGGTTTCAGGTGACAGCGATATAGAAATAAATAAGATAGCTAGAAACCTTAAAGATCAAGGTTTAGGATGGGTAGCTGTTGGTGATGAAAATATAGGAGAAGGTTCAAGTCGTGAGCATGCCGCTATGGAGCCACGTCATATGGGTGGCAGAGCTTTTATTGCCAAATCATATGCTCGAATTTTTGAAGCCAACCTAAAAAAACAAGGTGTTCTTGCACTAACTTTTATAGATAAAGATGATTTCGATAAAATACAAGAGCAAGATAAAATAACAATCTCAGGCCTAAGTAATTTGACACCAGAAAAAAACTTAACTGTAACCCTTGAACATAAAGCTGGAGGAACAGACGAAATCAATGTCAGCCATACACTAAATGAACAAGAAATTCAGTGGTTCAATCACGGCTCAGCATTAAACTATGTAGGATCACAAAAATAAAGTGAAAAATATAGCCCAAAGGTTTCCGAGAGAGACTCTAGGGCTATATTTAAACTTGTGTCTCTTTAATTCTAAAGACATTAACTTTATGCCATATTTCAACTGATCTTATATTTATCTATTTGGACTCAAAGATGTATTTTATTAGTTTTTAACAATTTTTCAAAATAGACCAATTAAACACATAAGCCTTATATGGATTTATTAACTAAGGTTTTATATAAACTCCATATCTAACAATTTTAAGTAATAAACCAGGGGTAAGAATCGAATTTTCTTTTATGCCATTAATTACAGAAATTTCAAGTGAAGACCTATCA
The DNA here is from genome assembly GCA_905182935.1 of uncultured Nitrospinaceae bacterium. GTDB lineage: Bacteria > Nitrospinota > Nitrospinia > Nitrospinales > VA-1 > Nitromaritima. The sequence goes on from CAJJDL010000114.1 coordinate 2,161, forward strand.
TCATTAAATAAATTTAATGCAATACTAGTTAAAGTATCACCCTCCATAACTTTATAAATTTCTAAATACTTAGGTTTATATTTACGCTTATCTTTTTTATGTCTCTTACCATCATAAACTAGCCCCTCTAAATGTTTAAGGTAGATATTTTGATTCTGTTTAGTGTTTGGATACTTCCTCGATAGCGAGTCTCCAAGTAACCTAGCCTTAACAATTCGCTCTCTTGTATCTGGATGACTGGCCTGAAAACCATGATACGATTGCCCACTCATAATTTCTTGATTCCTAAGGTTTCTCAAAAATTTTGACATCGCATGGGGTTTATAACCAGCATCAACCGAATTCATCATTCCTTGCGCATCAGCATCTAATTCTGCTGACCGACCATAGCCCATATTAATTTGTTGAAACAGCGATGAACTAATCATTAGCCATTTACCTGCGTTTTCAGGGCTTGCTATAACACCTCCTAATGATAA
>CAJJDL010000115.1 GCA_905182935.1 uncultured Nitrospinaceae bacterium
GAGGTTGGTTATATAGCTTTGGACTTCTGGCCTTAGCAGTTATTTTGCTTCCTGTTCTAAATATATTTATTTCAGAAGAATCATTTTTACATGTGCCCAATTATGTTTTCCCTTTGTTAGGTAAGTACTTGTGTTATGCACTAGTCGCCTTAGCGATTGACTTAATTTGGGGGTATACAGGAATTTTAAGTTTAGGGCATGGAGTTTTTTTTTCAATGGGTGGTTATGCTATGGGTATGTACCTAATGAGAAGCATAGGGAAAGAGGGTATGTACAAAAGTGAATTGCCTGACTTTATGGTTTTTTTAGATTGGAAAGAATTACCGTGGTATTGGTATGGTTCTGATTACTTTAGTTTTTCTTTACTAGTAATTCTTTTATTGCCGGGATTATTTGCATTTGTTTTTGGATATTATGCTTTCAGGTCACGTATCAAGGGAGTTTACTTTGCAATTATTACTCAGGCAATGACCTACGCTCTTATGCTTTTATTTTTTCGTAATGATACAGGCTTTGGTGGTAATAACGGTCTTACCGACTTTAAAAGAATTCTAGGCTATTCTCTGCAAGAACCATCGACGAAAATGAGTCTATTTATAATCACAGCGATCGTTTTATTTTTAAGTTATATCCTTTCCCGTTATATTGTTAAATCCAAATTAGGTCGAGTACTTACTGCCATTCGAGATGTTGAAAGTCGTGTTATGTTTTCTGGTTATAATACATTGCATTACAAACTTTTCATTTGGACATTGTCTGCATTTTTATGTGGTATAGCTGGAGCTCTTTATGTGCCACAAGTGGGAATCATTAATCCAAGTGAAATGCAACCTTCTAACTCAATTGAGATGGCTATTTGGGTTGCGGTAGGTGGTCGAGGGACACTAGGCGGTGCAATTTTAGGAGCTGGTTTGATAAATATCGCAAAAAGTTGGTTTACAGTTGCAGCACCTGATTATTGGCTTTATTTTTTAGGAATACTTTTCATTTCTGTAACATTGTTTTTACCGAAAGGATTAATCGGTATTTTTGATCATTTTTCTTCTCATAAAAAAAATAGAAAATTGTAAAGATGAATAGTAAAAATACTAAGGTTAAAGATGATTTTATTGATACAGGGCATGGTTGTATCTTGTATTTAGAAAATATTACTGTCAGTTTCGATGGTTTTAAGGCTCTTGATGATTTAAATCTATATATTGATGATGGAGAGTTGAGATGCATTATAGGCCCAAATGGTGCGGGAAAAACCACTATGATGGATGTGATTACTGGGAAAACTCGTCCAGACAAAGGGACAGCATTTTTTGGTCAATTTTTGGACCTTACACAAATGACAGAATATGAAATATCGCATGCAGGTATCGGAAGAAAATTTCAAAAGCCCACTGTATTTAAAAATCACACAGTTTTTGAAAATTTAGAGTTAGCTCTACATACCAATAAAGATATTTGGACATCATTATTTAGGTGTCTTACCGAAGAGCAAAAAGAAACTATTAATGAAACTTTAAAGACTATTGGTTTAATGGAATATTCAAAAACTCGTGCGGGTTTGTTGTCTCACGGTCAAACACAATGGTTGGAGATTGGTATGCTATTAGTGCAGGATCCAAGGTTGTTGTTAATTGATGAGCCAGTAGCTGGAATGACGCATCAAGAGACTGAACAAACTGCTGAACTTTTAAGTTCTTTAGCTGGAAAACATTCTGTGGTAGTTGTTGAGCATGAAATGGATTTTATTCGCTCTATTGCCAATAAGGTTACGGTTTTGCATGAAGGACATGTCCTTGCAGAAGGTTCTATGGAAGATGTACAAAATGATCCTAATGTCATCGAAGTCTATTTGGGGAGTTAATATTTTGTTAAAAATTGAGAAATTAAATCAATTTTATGGGGAAAGTCATACTCTTTGGGATATTGATATTAATATTTTGGCTGGTTCCTGCACCTGTTTGATGGGAAGAAATGGAGTTGGTAAGACAACCCTATTAAAATCTATAATGGGATTACTACCAACTTCATCCGAAAATATTACTTACGATAGTACTAACCTAACTAATAAGCCTGCAGAAACGAGGGCATCTAAGGGAATTGGTTATGTGCCTCAGGGACGAGATATTTTTACTCAATTGACTGTTGAGGAAAATCTTCGAGTTGGTCTTCTTGCTCGTGAAGATGGGCTACGTGTGATTCCTGAATTTATATTTGAAATTTTTCCTGTCTTGAAACACATGCTTCATCGTCGAGGAGGAGATCTTTCCGGTGGACAGCAGCAACAATTAGCTATCGGAAGAGCACTATCGATTGATCCTAAATTATTAATTTTGGATGAACCTACAGAAGGAATCCAGCCTAATATAGTTCATGAAATTGGAGATATAATTATTCATCTTAATCAAGAAAGAGGAATGACTATACTTCTGGTTGAACAGAAACTTCCTTTTGCGCGTCGTGTTGCCCAACAATTTTATATTCTCGATAAAGGACGAAATGTTGCGTCTGACAAAATGGAAAACCTAGGCGAAGATATTATCGACCAATATTTGAAAGTGTAAATGTAGTCAGGTATTATGAGCCAAACTTTAATTCTTTAATTTAAATGATTAGATAAAGGACTTTATTTTGGCTGCTCAAGAAGGTGTAATATTCCCACCCAAAAAACATACACTCATTCAAGTGTATAGCTTTAATGACTTACCTTTAATTGCGATGAACTTAATCCGAATTGGAGCTCAGGTTCCTGGTATGGCTTCTGAAGTCGGAACGCATCCAATGGTTAAAAAATCAATAGACAGTAGTCTCGGAGGAGTAATTAATGCGGTAGTCGGGTTTGGTCCGATGTTATGGATTCTGGTTACTCCTGATGCACCAACTCGTGGTGGATTTCACTCATTTGATGAAATAGAAGTTAAGGGAATAGAAGTTCCAGAAACGGAAGGTGATATGTTTCTTTATTTTTCTTCTGATTATGCTGAACTTAACAGCATCCTTGCATCTAGTATTAAAGAACACTTTGGCGCAGACTCACACCTTATTGAAGAGAGATCCTTTGAGGGAGGTGATCATTCGGATATTATAAGTGAAAAGGATAAAGTCCTAATAGATAGATCAATCAATCTTGATACAATGGACAGTAGTTTTGCATTAACTCAAAATTTTAATACAAATGATACATACACTTGTGACCTTCCTCGTCATAATTTTTCTGGGAGTGTAGACTCGGGGTTAGGCCGTTATGCTATCACCTTTAGTAATCAACCAAAATTATTAGAAGAGCATAGCGAGTCCGTTTCCCAACCTCCCATATCCCGGGGACTTTTCTTTATACCTTCTTTAGATCTATTGACTAGTCTTAGAATGGGTGGAATTCGAATGGGCTCACTAGCCATTAATGCTAAATGGAAAGAGTAACTAATAGCTATTGTTTTAAATTAAAAAAAATAATCTTAAAATAATCTACCGCAAAATAACTCCTTGAGTGAATCCTTTCTGGATTAATAATGTTGATAAAAAGCCCACATTATTTAATCAAAATAATGTAATATTGCTCTCTTCAATACGTTTTTAGGAGAAAATTTGTGCCCAAGCGAGGTTGGTTGTTTGTTTTTGAAGGAATAGATGGTACTGGGAAAAGCACGCAATGCCGTAAAATGGAAGATTATTTAAATACAAAAGAAGTTCCTTCTGTACACTTAAGAGAGCCTACAGATGGAGTTTGGGGGCAAAAAATACGAGAGATTTTAACTATTGGAAGAGGTAATGTTACTCGTGAAGAGGAACTTTCTTGGTTTATTGAAGATCGGAAGGAAGATGTAGAAAAAAATATCTTGCCAGCATTAGATCAAAATAAGGTAGTTCTTCTTGATAGGTATTATTATTCGACAGCAGCATATCAAGGGGCACTTGGTTTTAATCCAGGTAGTATAATTCTTGATAATGAAATATTTGCCCCCGTTCCGGATAGGGCTTATATTTTTTCAGCAACACCGGAAGAATGTTTGGCACGAATCGAAAGTTCGCGCGAAACTCAAAGTTCGTTTGAAAAACTAGAATATCTAAAAAGTGTTCAAAAAATATTTGACACATTTGAAGGTAAAAATATTAAAAGAATAAATAGTAATAAAACAATTGACGATATTCACGGTATATTATGTAGGGACATAAATAAATTTATAGAGGCATGAAATGAAACGATTCATACTAGCTATTACAGGAGCTAGCGGGGCCTGCTACGCGAAAAAATTATTTGAT
>CAJJDL010000116.1 GCA_905182935.1 uncultured Nitrospinaceae bacterium
CCTAGAGGGGGACTTCGCTAATACGTCTAAACAATATTCTGCGTTTTATGAGGTAGTACATGACTGAAATATTTGTATTCCAAACTATTATCACTATTGTCTTAATTGGGTTGTTTGTATTTTTAGATAAAATCTTCAACGATTACTTCATGTAAGTTAATAAAGCCACATGACTTCTTGAGCCTTAGATCGATCAACGTCCAAATGAATGAACCCCCCATATGACCCGCCCGATATACCGATCCTTTGAAAAAACTTTTGTGCCACTTCTACAAGTTCATATCTCTCTTTACTATTTGTGCACGCAATATCTACAGCGTTACCTGTTCCACTATCATCAGGAACGTGACTAGAGCTCATGCTTGCTTTAATACTTTCGTTATAAAATTCGCAACGCACTCCACTCGTAATAATTAAAGGCCTCCCAATAATGTTCCGAACCTTTTGTAACTTCTTAATCAAGACAGGGCTGATCTTGTCTGCTCCACAACCACAGGGGCACATGATTTCTAGTTTTGAAAAGTTTTTAGATAAATCACCCATAAACAAAAAAAAGCCGAACAACTCCCGAAGGAATCAGTCGGCTTTTATATTTAGTTAAACTTCTAATTAAATCTTATCTACAACTTTGCTAATTGGCTACTTAATGGTAATCACGTTGTTGTTACCTTCTTCACCTTTTACTTTGCCACCTTCACCACCCAATCAAACATAACTTGTGTTGCAACTTGAATCAGAAATCTTTGAGGTCAATGAGTTCATTTCAATTTTACATTTCTCAACCAAGATTCCGTTCTTCCCCGCTGGTGAAATATTTGTCACATACGGTTGGGTATAACTACATCCTGCCATTACCAATAAGATCCCTACGGCTAAAATTCGGTTCATTTGTTTGCCTCCTAATGGTACAATCCATTAAATTAAATGTTTCATCTAGACAACTATAACACAACTTTATTGCCAAATAACAACATAAAATAGCCGTGAATAGATTTCCCGATAAATTAAGACAAGCAATACACGAGAAACGCTGTAAATCAGCGGATGTAGCCAAAGATACGGGCATTAGTCCTTCTGTACTCTCTAGATACCTCTCAGGACGTAATAAACCTAGCTCAGAAAATATTATTGCCATTTCACACTATCTAAATGTATCGCCTGATTGGCTCCTAAGCTCCTCAGATGCCCCAGATTTAACGAAAAAGAGTAAGGTCATGTCATCGGTCACGGAACCCCTTCATAAGACAATTGAGGTGCAGGACAAGCTGATTAAAAATTTAGAGAAACAATTAGCTGATTCAGAGAAGTTACAAGATCAAACCAAAACTCCTAGAGGCTACTTTGTCCCTAAGGACACCCTTAAAACATTATTTGATCTGATAGACCAACTTGGTTCTTACGGGGCTATAGCATTTGGGCTTGGTTCGTATGATGAAACCAACAAAGACCACAAATGGATTTTTAGTGAAATGGATAGGTTGGATGCAGAGATAAATACAATACGCTCTTTGTATTTTTCAGAAAAAGATATTCAGAATAAAAAATTAGCAAACATGAAACGTTTATCATACCGCTCTCCTAAAACGTCAAAAGGTGGAAGACCACGCAAAAAATGATACTATTGTATCTTGTTTATTTTTGAGTTTCGTCATTAAGGAGGGAAAACAAAATGATACATGGAAATAGGTTCTTAATAAATTTTGGATTAGTAGTATTTCTTTTTATGCTTGGTGCTTGCGCAAGCACTCCAGAGCCAACGAGTACAACATTGGCGGAAGAAAATATACCGTATGGGACTGACTCGTATTCAATCGATCGTTGGGGAACCCGCACTGGACAGAAGGGCCGGGAAACATGGCAGAACAGGGATTGAACCGAGGTGTAGCCTAAACGTAGCCTAAATCAATTTCGATGCTTTTGACTTTCTCATAAGTCATTGAATAATATAACGGGGTGTGGCTCAGTCTGGTAGAGCACTCGGCTGGGGGTCGAGGGATCGGAGGTTCAAATCCTCTCACCCCGATTTTTTTTCAACCACTAACCTAGTGAATGGGGAGATAGTAGAAACTTTTTATCATTTACTTTACTACTTTTTATTCATTAAAAACCTGACCATCGATACCAGCAATATCTCTAAAATCTTCGATCAACTCGTTAAGTTTAATAAGAACACGTTTTCTCTGACGAGGAAGCGTATTACTATCAATTTTAAAAGCAATCTCTTTCGATTTATTTTTTTTATCTTTAATATTATTTTTATATTCTTGAGTCCAATGAGAATTCGGATAACGTATCCAAGAGTAAATATTATCCTTTAATGAATCCTTATATTTCAACATATCAATAAGATCATTTTGAGACTTCTCTCTATTTCTCAATTTAATTAAAACCCAATTAGGATCAGTCTTAACCCATGCTGCAATCTTTTTTTTTTGATGTACCTCTAAGTTTCCCATCCAGTCTTCAAGAAACTCATACAACCTGTTCAAGGCATGATGATGCAACTCATCCGATGTCATTTTTGATTGTTTGATAAGCCAATCATCTTCCTTTTCAAGCATTGCTTCTTTAGCTTGTAAAATCTGCGTATCGCTAATAGTCAATAAAAAGGCAGCTAGATCCGCCTCTATATGATTCAAAATTCTATACCAGAGTATTTCAGACTGATAACTTATCCAGTTTATGTCTTCCTTCTTCAACCCACCCTTATAACGAAACTTAATATCTTCAAGAAACAAAACAACTTTTGGAAGTTCCGATTTTCGATGCCAAACTAAAATTTTCTCTACCTTCTTTTTAAAGTCTAAACGTTGCGTTTCATTTATATCAACATAAGATTCGAACCAATTGAGCGCTAAAAAACCAGCATAGTAATAAGAAATTTTTGTCATACTACAAGAAACAAAAAAAACTATAGCAAGAGTTAAAGTTATATTTTTATAAAAAGTTATACTCATTGAAAATAAATGAAGTCCTTAAAAGCAACTATACTAAATATGCTACAATTAAATTTTCTTTGGTTAGGTTCGATTAGTTGAGGGTACGAATTCTCTCATACAGACTATTTTATCAAGATAAAAATTTACCGGCAAAAAAATGTCTCCCCAGCAGAACACAGCACAAAAAGATTATACAGTTCTCAAGCTAAAACCGGGAGCATCCCTCGGTAGCATCAAAGACTCTTACAAGACACTTGTCAAGATATGGCACCCGGACCTATTTCCCTCGGACCAACCAAAAGCTCAAGAAAAAGCCCACAAAATGTTCCTGCTTATAAATGAATCGTATAATCGTTTAATTAAATACCATGAAAGTTATTCAAAAAATGATTATTCGGAAACACACCAAGAACCTTCATATTATGAAAACCATAGGGAGTCATCAAACTGGGGAAACGACGAGACACCACCTACCCAGACTATTGAAATGGTTGATAAGAAGTGGACAGATGGAACTAAATATGCGGGGATGACCCTGGGTGGTCAGTTCCATGGTCGTGGTATTTATACATATCCAAATGGAGACACCTACACTGGTGAGTTTAGTTTTGGTAAGATACAAGGCGAGGGACAGTTTATTTTCACGAATGGTGATAAGTATATTGGCTCTGTTTCTGAAAACAAAATGCATGGCAAAGGGAAAATGCAATTTGCTACTGGAGGACATTACATGGGTTACTTTTCAAATAACCAGTTTCATGGAGAGGGTGTACTAGCAACTCCAGAAAAAATTAACGCCGGAAATTGGGATCGAGGAGTATTTATCGAGTAAAATATTCCGTTATAACTAGTTTAGAGATTTTTTCCTCTATTTATTTTTACAATCAGAGTTCTGTTCACCTGAAGAAGTTTGTGTTTTACACAAAATAGCGATATCAAGATTTTCAGTAATTTCAAACTTTATAATCGCATCGGTAAGATCCGCCCCACTTAAGTTCGCTCCTCTTAATTTTGTCCATTCAAGTTTTGCATTCCTCAAATCTGCACCGCTAAAATTTGTTTTTCGCAAATCTGCCCCATTTAAATTTGCACCTTTTAGATTTGAACCTTTTAGGTTTGCATATTTCAAGTCAGATCCACTTAAATTAGTACCTTGCAAATCTGCTCCACTTAGATTTACTCCACTCAAATTGACCCCAGTGACCATTCCATTAGAGAGATTAACTCCAATCAAATTAGCATTTTTAAAGTTTGCCTTATGTAAATCAGCACCACTCAGATCTGACTCCCTTAGATCGACAGATTTAAGATCTTTTCCTCTAAGATTAACACCTCTTAGATCACATTTAAGACAACGGCCTGACGCCAACAGTTTTTTTAAAGAATCATCTCCAAATGTTTTACAACCAGAGTTATCTACACCCCATGAAGTCGTTGTCTTGCATAAAATGGCTACGCGCAAACTTTCTTTTTTAAGTATCGCATTTGTAATATCCGCCTCGATAAATTTTGTCCCACTTAAATCAGCCCATTTTAAATTTACATATCGCATATCTGCCCCACTAAAATTTGCACCACTTAAATTTGCGCCACTTAAATCAGCTCTATATAAATATGCTAACTTAAGACTTGCACCTCTTAGGTCTGCACCTTTCAAGTTTGCTTCACTCAAATTCGCTTCATTTAAATTAGCACTAGCTAAATTTGCATTACTCAAGTCTGAATTAGTGAAGTGCGATTCCGCAAAATTTACCCCACTTAGGTTTGAATGGCTCAAATTCGCACCAGTCAAATCGGCCCATTTTAGATGAGCCGCTTTTAAATCAACTCCTCTTAAGTCACATTTTGGGCAGCTACCCAATTCGATCAATTTCTTTACTAGCTCCATCCCAAACGAATAGCTTGAAATACTAATTGAAAATAAGGCCACAAGCATAAATATCTTTAAAAAAAAAATCATCACCCTCCTCTCAAATTTTATCGACAACATAATGTATATGTAAATTTTCCCACATAATTATCTACTTCAGAAAAGCAAAGAGAAATAAATCTAAAGCCATGATAAAATTAAATATTTAAAAAATTAACTCCACTAATGTATAGAGATTAAACTATGACCGTAACTATTTATCACAATCCAAGTTGTTCTAAATCTCGCCAAACTCTAGAAATAATAAAAAAAAAAGGTATCAAACCAATTATAATTGAATACCTTAAAGTCATACCTACTAAAGATAAAATCAAAAGAATTCTAACTATGTTGGATTATGCACCACGTGACTTGATGAGAAAGAAAGAATCCGTATACACTGAATTTAACCTAGAAGATTCGTCATTATCCGATGACGTCCTGATCAATTTCATGGTTAAGAACCCAATTTTAATCGAACGTCCAATTATAATCTGCAATAACAAAATAGCTATCGGACGACCTCCCGAAAAAGTTCTAGATATACTTTAAACCAAAATTCTCGATTAAAAGCATCGAACTTGTCAACCTAGTTTAAATGACCTAGAGTCAACATATTAGCTTTGCAAAGATATTCTCTAAAGATCATATCAAATGAAGCTAGTTATGTTCATTACGAGATAGTTTAGATATTTTTTAATTATAGGCGTTCGGTAGTATTTTTACTTTGAGGTGACACCTAAGATTCTTTACTAATCTAATTGAAGAGAAACAAAAAAATGTCTGAAAATAATAGAGCGACATAATATTCTCAATAAACATATTAATTCTAAAAAAATGACTATGAAAACAATATATCTATTCTTATTTTTTTTATTTAATTTCTTCTTAGCCTCTTCAAATTCTTATGGAAATACAAATGGGATGTCTTTTATCCCAGCCGGTAAATTTAATATCGGAATATCTACAAAGGAAATTTATGTTGACGCATTTTATATCGACAAAACTGAAGTCACACAAAAGAAATTTAAAGAATTAATGGGGCCTTCTATTTTTTCCTTTAGAGGTGAAAATCATCCAGCAGAACAAATAACCTGGAAAAAAGCTAATGCCTATTGCCAAAAAATTGGAAAACGACTACCGAACGAATTGGAATGGGAAAAAGCTGCTAAAGGTGGAACAAATACAAAATATTTTTGGGGTAATGAACCTGATGCAACTTATGCCTGGTATGGAGGTGATTATGATATAGGACATCATCCAGTTGGCATGAAAAAGCCCAATAGTTTCGGTTTGTTTGACACATCAGGCAATGTTTGGGAATGGACTATCAGCAAAGGTGAAACACAAAGCAAATACTCTGAAAAAAAAATAAATAAGCGGATTGCAAGAGGAGGATCATTTAATATTTCCTCAAACCTTATCACCTCATTTAGTCGAATAAGTTTATATGCAAACAGTCGCTTATTCAATGTAGGGTTTCGCTGTGCTAAGTAAAGATAAAATCCCAAAAACTTTAAGCAGGCTCCCCATAGCCTGCTTAAAATCAGTTGGTACAATTAGACTATTCAAAATAAAGTCAAATAAATAGTCGAAGCTGATGATATTTAATTATTTAGGAGATGTCTCTTCTGTTTGGGTTTGCTCAGAATTTGACTCGGATTTTTCTTTACCATATTTACCATAGTCATAATCACAACCAAAAGTAAAAAGTAGTACTACTGCAATACTAAAAACCATGATTTCTTTCATAAAAAGGTCCTTTTATATTAATAATAATCTTAATATAACCATTACATTAAGAATACACCAAACAATTAAATAAATAAAATTCCAAACCAAATAGATTTTTTTTATACATTTATGTAAGTTGTACTTGGCATTTTGTAAAAGGAATTGAAGAAACGATCTATCATTCTACCAAGATACTTCAAGAAAAAACTCTTGCAAAAGATCTAAAATTCCGAACTTCGACAGGAAGGAATCTAGTTAGTCGAAAACCAGCATTGAGAGTATTGTCAACATTAAATAAATAATGTAAAATAATTTTATTTAAATAGAGTAATAACATTTTTATCAATACCTTTACGTATTCTTAAAAAATAATTCAACATCCCAACCTAATACATAACTTAACATTAAGGACTCACATTGTGATTGCAAAAAATAAAGTAGTAACTATGAGCTATTGCTTAAAGGATACTAAAGGCGAAGAACTGGACCGATCCGAAAAAAACAAACCATTAGAGTACCTTCACGGTGGAGGAAATATTGTCCCAGGCTTAGAAAATGCTCTAGATGGATTGAAGGTGGATGATAAAAAAGAGGTGACCGTAAAACCCGAGGAGGGTTATGGTAAATTTTTAGCTGACCTTAAACAAGAAGTCGACCGTAAAATGTTTCCAGCCGATCATAAAATAGCTGTAGGGATGCAGTTCATGTCAGAACTTCCTGATGGAAAAAAGCACCCGTTTAATGTAATAGAAATAAATGGTGACAAAATTCTAGTAGATGGCAATCACCCATTAGCTGGACAAACTCTTCACTTTTCCGTAGAAATCATTGACATCAGGGATGCGACCCAGGAGGAACTCCAACACGGTCATGCTCATGGCGAAGGAAGTGGTCACAATCACTAGTTATGGTGTTAATTCTTTAGGAAGAGAACTTTATCAAAAATTTATTTTCTTTCCACCGAATAACAATGCAGAGCCGATATGCCATGTAAATGACAAAATAACTACTACGACACCAAGTATAACCAGACGTCGGTTAATTTTATCTCGACGTTGATTTTCTCCTGGTTCCATCGGTTCTGAGTTAGTCATACTTTATTCTCACTAGAGTATCCGATTTTTAATATTTGTTGGTCAATCGCTAATAACAAGATTTTTATAGACGCAGTAGCCCAACAACGATATAAAGAATATTTACAATTAAAACCAACAATCATTCTATTCACTTAAGAATAATTATGAAGTGTTATTTTAAATTTATTTATTTTTATTTTTTTCTGGGATTTGGATTTACTTTTATTATTACCAATAATGCTTTCTCTCAAGAACCTGCTGCAGAAGAAGAATTTAATGATCTAGGTTTAATTTCTTATTCTAATAATTATAAAGTAGCCCCTGAGTTAGACCATATTACCTTTCGTATCAAAAACCAATCAACACTTACAATTAATAAAATTTTTGCTTGGGTGTACCATATTTCAGAAGATGAAGAAGGAAATCCTCAAACTTTAAGCCTTGTTAACAATCCTCATCGAGGCGGAGTAATATCAATTGGAAACCCTCACCGCCCTGGTGACATAGCAGAGTGGAGATTTCCTTTGTTTAAAGCATTGACGAAAAAAAAGGTGGGAAATAAGTATGCCTTACGAGCTTCTCATAAAGGTATTTTTTTTAACAAAGTGGAACCTCCAGCAAAATCAACTAAAAAACCCTAGTTGGAGTTAACCGCTCTATTATTCCTAAGCAGGATTCCCGTTAACTTTTTATTTTAACCATATACTTTTTCTCTTAAGGAAATATTTTCTTCCGAAATTTTGGTATATTTTTCTAAGAGATCCATATATTTTTGTTTAATAAGTAGACTACCGACATCAACAGTGGAGACTTTATTTAATTTAGACTCAGAAATGTAATCAAGTAACAACCCTAAACTTTTTGAAGGAACTTTTTTATTACTTTCTAAGTCTGAAAGGTATCCTTGACTGATACCGAGTAATGAGCAAAAATCTATTTGAGTGAGTCTAAGTATTTTTCTTTGTTCTTTAAATTTATTTATATTACCCATCGTTATATTAATTTTATAGTTTATATAATCCGTCGATGGTCGAACCTAAATAATGATGAATCTTTTTAGGACTAGTCAATTAATATCTTCACCAGATTCTAGTGATTTTCTTGCTGATTACTATTCTATAAAGCTAATCATAAAGCACTTTTTTTCACCTCACTTAAGACTT
>CAJJDL010000117.1 GCA_905182935.1 uncultured Nitrospinaceae bacterium
CAGAATTATTATTAAAATTAACTGGAGAAACTTTGATTGTTGACGAGTTTATTTCTAATAAAAAAGATAAAAGTGAGACAAATTTAAAGGACTTATTCGAACAATCAAAACTTCTCTCTAAGGGAAAAAGCAAAATAAGTATTGACCTTGAACACTTAGGTTTTAAATGGATCACACTGCAAGAAGTATCGGGGAAATTTATACTAAAAGATCGCGAGATCTTATTTAACCAATTCCGGGTTGGTTCGAATAACCCAATCAAGGGAACCGGAAAATTATCTGTTAAAAATCCAGAGTCCATTCGTTTTGAAACTAAGTTAAAGGCCAATGAAATTGAAGCTGAAGACTTTCTGGCAATGTTCGGCGAACACTTTAAAGGAGGGTTGACCGGTAAGTTTAAGAAATTACAATTAAGTGCTAAGAGTAGTGGTAGAAAAATATCTGAAAATATACGAACGTTAAATGGCCAGTTATTTTTTGGTTTGACAAATGGCAAAATAGATACGAAACAACTTAAATTAGGATTGTTTGATCTTTTTGACCTTGAAACTTCACCCAAGCAAAAAGAAAAAAAAGAAGCAGACGAAGGCCCTACCGATTTTGAAAAAATTTCTGGAGACTTCGTTTATGTCGGTGGTATCGCGGAAACAGAAAACTTTATATATGAAACAGGTCATCGTAAAAGCGCTATCGTTGGGAAGTTTGATTTAAATAATCTTGAAATGGATACGGTTGTAGGGGTTGCACATATGCCTGGCTTGGATAAAATCCTCAACTTGATTCCTGTGTTTGGAAAAATTTTAACAGCTGGTGATGAGGGTAGTTTAATAAAAACTTATTATGATGTTAAAGGATCTTTTGAAGACCCTATTGTGACACTTGTTCCTTTGACTTCGCTGGGTAAGAAGTTTATGGGGCTTTTTAAGAGTATTCTCCAGACTCCAGAAGAAATTTTTAATCTTCCTAAAAAGGTGGGCGCACAACTTACAGATTGATTCTCATTAGCCAATAATTTATTGATTTAAGTAGCGAAAAAAAATTACTTTGGATGAATTTGAGTTATATAAAATTCCTTAGGAGATTTTCTTAAATGTGTGGCCATTGCTGCGGTAATAGCTGAAATAATATTAGGCGTAACAGCATTTGCAGAATTTTTCGGCTTTGCTCTTGCAGCTGCCGGTGGCGCTTCATAGGGTATTAATCGTACTAATAGTTTGATGGTGTATATTAAAACTATTAGTACGGTGAAAATTACCAAAATAGCAATAAATGAAACTGTCAGAGATGTTATAACTATTGGGTCCATATATTATTAGGGTAAAGCTGTAATATTAGAGATTAATTCTATTGTGTTTGCTGCCTGATCTGAACTAACGGTTATATCGCCAAATAGTGATATAAAAACACCAGCTGCAACCGCGCTGCCTATTACTCCTGCCACATTTGGGCCCATAGCGTGCATGAGAAGAAAGTTTGATTGATCCTCTTCGGCGCCAACTTTTTGAGAGACACGGGCTGCCATGGGAACTGCAGAGACACCTGCTGAACCAATTAGCGGGTTTATTTTTCCACCTGACAGTTTAGACATTATCTTTGCAAAAATAACACCACCTGCTGTTGCCATACAAAATGCGAGTAAACCAAGGATGATAATTTTTATTGTTTCGAGTTTTAGGAAAGAATCGGCAGTCATGGATGAGCCTACTGCCAGTGCTAGTAAAATAGTTACTATGTTAATCAAATGAGTCTCGGCAGTTTCATGAAGTCTGGCTGTAACCCCCGATTCTCGAAAGAGATTCCCTAACATAAACATTCCAAGCAGGGGAGTCACCCCGGGAAGCATTAGGCAACATACGATAGTTACTACAATCGGGAATATGATTTTTACGGTTTGCGAGATTGGTTTTAACTGCTCCATTTTTATTTTTCGTTCTTCGGGAGTAGTCAACCATCTCATGATTGGAGGTTGAATAAGTGGGACCAACGACATGTATGAATAGGCTGCGACAGCTATTGGAGCTAAAAGATGTGGTGCAAGTTTACTTGCAATAAAAATGGATGTTGGTCCATCGGCTCCTCCAATAATGCCAATAGCGCTCGCTTCTTTAAGATCAAAACCTAGCAATACGGCTCCAACTAGAGTTGTGTAAACACCAATTTGCGCAGCTGCTCCAAGAAGAAGAGTGGATGGATTAGCTAATAGCGGCCCAAAATCGGTAAGAGCCCCTACTCCCAAAAAGACCAAAGGAGGTAAAATCTCATGTTTGACGCCTTGGTAGAAAAAATTTAAAAGTCCACCAGAGTCCGTGCTTGCCATCATACTAAGTGGAAGGTTAGCAAGAAGGCAACCAAATCCTATTGGTAATAAAAGAAGTGGCTCAAATTTTTTCCAAATGGCAAGATAAAGCATTACGCAAGCAACTAGGATCATTATTCCGTCTCCAAGGGTCAGACTGGAAAATCCGGTAGATCCTATAATTTTGTTTGCAGCAGTACCTAAAGTTAGTTCCATGGGTAATTACGGTTACAATCTAGCCGATGACTAAGAGGTTATCACCAGTATTTATTTTTTGTCCTTCTTGAACTTGGATGGAGTTAATAGTTCCACTTACAGTGGCATGAATTTCCGTTTCCATTTTCATAGATTCCATGATTAAAACAACATCGCCTTCATTGACCTGGTCACCAACAGCTACTTTCAAAGAGAACACAGATCCGGGAAGTGGCGAAGTGACAGAAGTACCATTGGTTTCCGGAGCTACAGAAGTTGGCGCCGCTGGTACTGGAGTCGGTAAAACTTGTTGCGGAGCACCGCCTACACTTACTTGCACAGAAAACGCTTGCCCATTAACATTCACTGTATATGTAGAACTATCTGTTGCCGGAGTGGCTGGGCTCGCTGATTTGGCAACAGGTTGCGGAGTCGGAGTTGTCGTTTTTTTGGTCGCAGGAAATCCTTGTTCTCTGTTTTTAAAAAACTCTAAGGCAACTTTAGGAAATAGAGCATAGGAAAGCATATCTTCCTCTGAAGTGCACTTGCCCTTACAATCTTTTACAACTTGATCCCACTCTGGTTCAAGGAGATCAGCAGGTCGACAGTCAATTACATTTCCATCTTTCTCTACTTTTGCTAGCAAATCAGGGTCAATAGACGCTGGTAGTTTTCCGTATTTACCAAGTACGCATTCGCGAGTTTCTTTCGTGATCAATTTATATCGTTCACCGGTTAAAACATTTAAAGTGGCCTGTGAGCCAACAATTTGGCTTGTGGGTGTCACCAGTGGAGGGTAGCCCATATCCTTTCTAACTCGCGGAACTTCCAAAAGAACATCTGCAAGCTTGTCTATTGAATTTTGTTCCTTCAACTGATTTTCCATATTGGAAATCATTCCCCCAGGAATTTGCGATTTAAGAATATTGATATCCACACCTTTAAAATCGCTTTCGAATTCCGCATAATTTTTTCTAACCTCGCGAAAGTAGTTTGAAATTTCTTCTAGTAAGTTTAGATCGAGACCGGTATCTCTGGCTAAACCTTGTTGCGCCGCAACAATACATTCTGTCGCATAATGTCCCGTCCCCATTGAAAGACTGGAAATAGCTGTATCCACCATATCGACTCCAGCATCAATGGCAGCTTGTAGGTTCATTCCGACCAGCCCTGTTGTTGCATGTGTGTGTAGGTGAATTGGTGCATCAACTGAATTTTTGATTTCGCGGATTAGGGTTCCCGTCACTTGAGGTGTAAGTAAACCGGCCATGTCCTTAATACAGATAATGTCGGATCCCATATCCACTAACTGGCGAGCCATCTTTATATAAAGTTCAATACTGTGAAAGGGGCTGACTGTATAGCTGATACACCCTTCAACGGTTTCACCACATTTATTTACTGTCTTAATAGCAGTTTCAATATTCCTTAAATCATTGAGGGCATCAAATATTCTAAATATATTTATTCCCACATCAACCGATTTTTTCACAAAACGTTCAACTATATCATCAGCGTAATGCCTGTACCCGACGCAATTTTGTCCTCTCAATAGCATTTGAAAGGGTGTATTAGGGATGACTTTCTTTAGTTTGCGAGCTCGTTCCCAAGGGTCTTCATTGAGAAACCGCAGACAAGTATCGAAAGTGGCTCCTCCCCACATTTCTAAGGAAAAAAACCCTACTTGATCAAGTTTTTCACCAATCGGAAGCATATCTTCTGTGCGCATTCGGGTCGCGAGTAAAGACTGATGAGCATCTCTTAAGACAACCTCAGTAACTTTTAGTGGAGCACTTGATGTGGTCATATT
>CAJJDL010000118.1 GCA_905182935.1 uncultured Nitrospinaceae bacterium
AAATAAGGCTGATGAAAATATCACCGAATCTATAGAATTTTTAAATAATTACTTAGATGCATTTTTACCCAAAACTTTGCGTGAAAAATTTAGTCACTATAAAGGAACAATAGGGTCACGGGTAGGATCAGAAACAGTAATTATTTTAAAAAAAATAGGGTCTGCACATGATTTTAATTACTATGAACTGTTTATTGATGAGAAAAAGTGGCGTATTTCAAAGATGGTTCTGCGACAGAATAGAGAACCTAAAAAAATAGAAGGAAAATTTTTTTATGCTCGAAAAGCTGGTAAATTGGTGGTAGAAGAAACACATTCTATTTTTAAAGTTAATAGCCAGAAATATATAGAAAAAACAAAGTATAAATATAAAAATTTACATTCTTTTTGGATGGTTTCTAAAATTAAACAGACGGTCATGCAAGAAGGAAATATGATTCTATCTTATAAATTTAACCTTAATGATTATAAGTTAAGCTCAAGACGCTAAAGCGGTCTTCTTTAGATTATACTTTTTGTACTATTAAAATATTGAATAGACATAATAAAATTAATCATAAATGTTATTTTTTTTTAATACCATAATATCTCGATCATTATCTTTAGCTGAGTTATGAATCAATATAAATTTCAATTCAGGTTTGTGCGTATTTTAATTATTGGTATTTTCATTTGTTTTATGTTCTTACCCTATGCAAGTGGAGAAGTTACCGAGATTGATTCCAATTTTGATGGGAAAATGGATCAATGGAGATATTTATCTTTGGAAGGAAAAGTTTCCAAAATTAAATATGATACAGACTATAATGGTTCGATAGACCAGATCGAATACTATGAAGGTAAAAAACAATTGGTCAAAGTTGAGTTTGATTCAAATAAAGATGAGCTAATGGATCACACTCAATACTATTCTAAATCAGGTAACCTGGCAAAAGTTGAAAAAGACTCCAATTATGATGGAGTTTTTGATTGGATAGAATTTTTCAATGAAAATGAAAATATTATTCGTATTGAAATTGATAAGAATGGTGATAGTCATGCCGATATATTTCAGTATTTTGACGGGAATCAAAAATTGATGCGAATTGATCATGATACTGATCAAAACAGAAAAGCAGACCGGTGGGATTATTTTACTAACGAAAAATTGATAAGGGTTGAATTTGATACTAACTCTGATTTTAAGCCCGATCAATGGCAATACTTTCTAGGTTCAAACATAATTGAGAAAGTAGAAAATGATACTAACTTTGATGGAAAAGTAGATTATTGGGAGTACTTTGATTCCTCTGGAAAATTAACAAGAAGGGAGTCCGATAGGAATTATGATGGGAAACCAGATTTGGTTCAAAATCAATAAAGCCATTTTAAATTTTCATAGAAAAAGTGTAAACAATCTAGCCTAGTGTCCAAAGCATTATTTTGAATAAAATAGCTGCTAGAAGAGCAGTAAACGGTAATGTAGCCACCCAGGAGATCACAATTTCCTTTACGATTCCAAGGTTCAATGTTGTTAGGCCACGAGCTAATCCCACTCCGATGACCGAACCCACGAGAGTGTGAGTAGTAGAAACAGGTAACCCCATTTTGGAGCAAATTAGAACTACCGTTGCACCGGCAAAAGTAGCACAAAAACCGCGAGAAGGGGTAATTTCGGTAATCTTATTCCCTATTGTTTCCATAACGCGCCTGCCCCAAATCAATAGTCCTAATACAATAAACCCACCACCTAAAGCGAGGATCCAAGGAGGCATAGCGACTTTCATTGCTACGGTGCCACTTTTTAAAATTGAGACGACTGCGGCAAGAGGGCCTACTGCATTAGCTACATCATTCGATCCGTGAGCAAAGGCTATGTAAAATGCGGTTGTGATTTGGAGGTACTTGAAAACATTTTCGGTTGCCTCCAACTGTTTATGAATATCTTTTGTTGGGACATTTGGAATTCTTTTTACAAGAGGTCTTGAGAGTAAAAAGCCTACCACTCCAAAAGCGATGGAATAGGCCATTGCTTGTATAAAAGAAAAGTCAAGGTGTAAGTTTTTAAGCCCCTTATAAAACATTGCATTGGCAAGAATCATGCAAACCAGAAATATCATGAATGGCAAAATTCGTTTAGCGTATAAGAGAGGATTACGTCTTCTAAACACTTGATTAGTGAGAAATCTGAAAAGAAGAAAAGCAACTAGTCCTCCCATTACTGGTGAGATAACCCAGCTCATCGCAACAGCCCAGACCTTGCTCCAATTTATGGCATCTAATCCCCCAGCCATAACACCAAAACCAACTACAGCTCCAACGATGGAATGAGTTGTCGAAACAGGCCAACCAAGATAACTGGCAATATTAAGCCATAAGGCTGCTGCAACTAAGGCCGAAATCATTCCATATACAAGGTGAAGTGGTGCAGCCTCGAAGATTGTGGGATCAAGCATTCCCTTTCTAATAGTATCCGACACGTGACCGCCAACGAAGTATGCTCCAGCAAATTCAGCAATCGCGGCAACATAGATAGCCTGTTTGAAGGTGAGTGAACCCGAACCGACGCTTGTACCCATTGCATTAGCTACATCGTTTGCGCCGATATTACATGCCATATAAATGCAGGCAGATACTGCGAA
>CAJJDL010000119.1 GCA_905182935.1 uncultured Nitrospinaceae bacterium
GCAATATTCATGGTAAATTCCTTAAAAAAAATTTATATAAAATTACCCCTATAGTGAAAAGATAACACTCAGACGCGAACCCTGCATTAAAGGGAAATTAAAATTGAATTAAGAAATATTTATTTAAAACCAGGATAGTAGAGAAGAGAACCTCTTGAATGCATCAAACTATCTAAACAATAGTCAATAATTAGGTTTAGACCTAAAAAAAGACCTTCATGAAGAATTTATTTTAATGATTATCTGTTTTAAATTAGAGGAAGATCGACAACGTAATATAGGAAGCTTAGTAATATGATAGCAATCGGCGGTTTATAGGTAGGGGAAATTATTTATTCATGTTTATATTCATGAACCATATCAACTACTGCCTTAACGTGATCTACTGGTGTATGTTGCAGAATTCCATGCCCTAGATTAAATATATGACCGGGACGTCCACCTGCTCTTCTCATAATATCCTTCACTCTTTCACGGATAACATGAATGGGAGCAAATAAGATGGTCGGGTCAAGATTACCCTGTATCGAACGGTCATATCCTATTTTTTCCCATGCTGTATCAAGGTTTATTCTCCAGTCAAAACTAATCACATCACCACCAGCTCTAGTCACGGTATCGAGAAGTGTCGATGTTCCTGTGCTAAAATTTATTAAAGGAACACCGGTATCTTTTAGTTCCAAAAAAATTCTTTGAGTGTAAGGCATAATATATTTTTCGTAATCTTGTGGACTCATGCAACCCACCCAACTATCAAAAATTTGCAGAGCCTGTGCGCCCGCATTGACCTGCATTTTTAGATAATCAACTAACATAGTGCATACTTTATCCATCAGTAAACCCCACATCTCCGGCGCTTCAAACATCATCAGCTTGGTATCAGTAAAGTCCCTTGATTTACCTCCCTCTATCATGTAACTGCTCAATGTAAAAGGTGCACCTGCAAATCCTATAAGTGGTATTTTCCCAGAAATTTCCTTTCGCACCTCACGAATCGCATCACCGACAAACCCAAGATCTTCTTCCGCATTAACAGGGCGTAACTTTTCGATATCTTTTAGGTTTTTTACCGGCCGGGGAATAACGGGCCCATCGCCTGCAGTGAACTCTAAGCCAGTACCCATAGGTTCTAACGGCAAAAGAATATCTGCAAAAATAATGGCTGCATCAACGCCTAAAACATCCAACGGTTGCAATGTAACCTCCGTGGCTAGTTCTGGATTTTTGCATAATTCCAAAAACGTATACTTCTCTTTTAGGTCTCTGTAAGCTTTCATGTAACGACCAGCCTGACGCATAAACCAAATTGGTGTTACATCCGTAGTTTCACCACGGCACGCCTTTAAAAATATAAACTCTTTATCTTCAATCATATTTAGATATATTTAATGAAATAAGTGCTCGATTATAAGGAGGTCTAAGAAAATACGCAATTTGTTTTTATCTCTTCTCTTAGCTATAAGTTGCCTGCACGAGTTTAATCTCATTTTTAACTATTTCTTCTGATTCACCTGCCAGGCTCTCTTTAAGAATTGGTAAGGCTTTCTCCCTAAGTAATTCACCTAGTGCCCAAACAACATGCGCCCGAATAAGCGGTTCATGGTCACAAAGTGCATCTATCAAAGGATCAACAGCAGACAGATTTCCTGAGTTTCCTAATGCCACTGCAACATTTCGCAGTAAACCTCTCCTTTTAGTTCTCTTAACTGGGCTCCCCTTAAACCTTTTTCTAAATGCCTCATCGTCCATGAGCATCAGATCAATAAGCTGACGAGACCCATCACGCTCAAAAAAAGCTTCCTCATCTGTTTTAACTGCTAACGAATTCCAGGGACAAACAACCTGGCAATCATCACAACCATAAATATGGTTGCCCATAGCCTTTCTAAACTCCACGGGAATAACACCCTTTAGCTCGATCGTAAGGTAAGAAATACATTTTCTTGCATCTAGAATATAAGGCGCAACTATTGCTCGTGTGGGACAGATATCAATACAACTCCGGCAAGTACCGCACCTATCTAATGCAGGCTCCGAAATATCTAAAATAGTATCCACCAAAATTTCGGAAAGAAAATAATAAGACCCTACATCCTCGGTAATTAAATTAGTGTGCTTGCCAATCCAACCTAATCCCGCTTTTTGCGCTAAGGGTTTTTCCAAAATAGGCCCCGTATCGACATAAACCTTAGTCTGACATCCATCAAACTCCTCTTGAATTTTTTTTTCTAACTCGCGGTGCCTTTCGGTAAAAACATAGTGATAATCTTCATTAAGAGCATAAAGTGAAATATCTCCTCTATCTTTGTTAAGGGAAAATTCCATATCTTTGTCTGCCGTTAAATAATTTGTCCTCAAACAAACAACCGATTTTACTCCGGAAAGAACTGCATCTAAATTAAAACGTTTTTCTTTATTACGACTCATATAAGACATCTCGCCTTCATAACCTAAATCAAGCCACTCCTTATATTTTTTTACTGATTTAGCCGATTCTTCTCCCGCCACACCAAATCCATTAAAACCCAACTCTAAAGCGAAGTTTTTTATCCGTTGAGTTTTTGCATTGATTGATGACATATAGCGTGCTTTTAAATGAAGTGATAGAGCTCGTGGACTTAAGTTTAAATTCCTATTATAATTTAGCCAATAAAATTTTAACAATTAAAATTTACACTTTGAATCTAATAAGTTTTTACATTTATATTATTGCAACTATTAATTAAATATAAGCTATGAATAAGACTGGGTTCATTTCTCATCCTCAATTTCTAAAACACGATACAGAGCCACACCCGGAAAATCCAGGGCGATTGGAAGCTATACAAACAAAAATCGAGTCATCAAAAATATATCCCCATTTGATTTTACCAGAACCTCGACATGCCACCGATGATGATCTTATTTCCAACCACAACTCTAGTCACGTTAATCATGTTCGTAGCAGTTGCCATAATGGTTTGAAAAACCTAGATGGAGATACTGTTATTTGCCACGACTCCTGGGATGCCGCTATTATGAGTGTAGGCGCTGGGTTGACAGCGATTGATCAAATTATGTCAGGTCAACTAAATAACGCTTTTACTGCCGTGCGTCCACCGGGTCATCATGCTGAAAAAGACCGAGCAATGGGATTCTGTTTGTTTAACAATGTTGCTATAGCGGCTAAATATGCTATTAAAAAATACAGGCTTAACCGTGTCTGCATTTTCGACTGGGACGTTCATCATGGCAATGGAACACAAAATTCTTTTTATTCTAACCCCTCAGTACATTACAGCAGCATTCACCAATATCCATTTTACCCGGGTACGGGACACAAAGAAGATACTGGTACTGGAGATGGATTAGGTAGTACGCTAAATTTTCCACTCGATGCTTTTAGTGGAGATCAGACCTACCTGGATATTATTGAAAATAAGCTCGCTCCAGTGATGCAAAGTTTTAAACCGGACTTGATTATCATTTCCGCTGGATTTGATGCACATGAAGATGATCCTCTTGCTCAGATGAGAGTCTCGTCTGATTGTTATGGAAAAATGACTGCTATGATTCTAAAAATTGCTGAAGACGTCTGTGATGGGAGGTTACTTTCCATGCTTGAGGGAGGTTATAACCATCAAGCCTTGGCAGATTCTGTTTTGCAACATGTCAATACCCTGGCAACTGGATTGGAGTAACACCTCGCTACTTGTCTATCAATTTTTTGAGTTTTTTTGTTAAATGTGTTTTAAAAATATTTAGGAAGGGCGATTTTAGAGCTACTACTTTTATGATTTATATTTATGTAATGGAGAAGTTATTCAAATATATCAACATAACGCCAATCGTTTAATAATACGGTGCACAGCTTCTGAAACATCATTAACACTAATATCCTCAATACAGTAAGGTTTATGATTAGGAGAAGGCTTACATTCTTTAAAAAAATTTTGCCTACATGGAGAACAAGCGTAATTAACAGTTACAATCTCCCGTTTGGAAGTATCAACGAAAGGGCCAGACGTACCCGGGTTTCCGGGACCATATATGCCAACCACCGGTGTTCCGGCAAGCGATGCTAAATGCAACATTCCACTATCATTGCCAATAAAAAGTCGACTCATTTTCAATAACTGAGTAATTTCACCTAAATTAAGTTCGGGTACAATACTTAGATTTTCCTGTGGGCAAAACTCCCTGATTTGTTCAAGCAACGGTTTCTCCTTGCTAGTGCCGAGAAGAATAATTTTCACACTATACTGCTTCAGTAGTTTCTGACAAAGCACTCCAAAGCGTTCTGCGTGCCAAGTCCGCTCAGATTTTGAAGCCGCTGGGTGGATTGTTATTATATGATCTTTTTTATCTATACCCATTATGAGCAGAATATCTTTAAAATCTTTATCTATTCTTGTCTTCCATAACGGATCATAGGAATCTGGAACTAACCCTGGGTTCAAAGGGGAAAGGATTTTGTGAAAATAGTTGACACGGTATGCTGATATTTTTTCTTTCCGAGTAACTGGGATAGAATGGGTTAGCAATACTCCTCTCAAATCTGTCCGATATCCAATACGTAATTTTGCTCCCGAAAGCATCAGCATGAATGCGCTATGAAAAGAATTAGGAAAAACAATCCCAAGATCAAATCGATACTTTCTTAACCCAAGTGCATAATTAAACTGACTTATAAAGCCATCTCCTTTATTACTAGGAAATTTCAAAATACTATCCAACGCTGGATGACCCGACAACAATTGCTCGGTAGGAGGTTTGACGATAGCTGTAATTCGAGAATCAGGATATATAATACGCAAAGATTTTAATGCCGGAAGTGATAAAACTACATCGCCAATCCAACTGGGCATCCACAGTGCAATATGAAAAATCTCTTCTTTATTAATCATTAGCTTAGTGTTTTATTACATAAACTTTGGAAAGTTTTCAAAGAAAAAAATTATTTTATTTTTTCCGGCGGATTTTAGCACCAAGGCGATAGAGCTTTTCTTCAATATTAAAATAACCACGATCAATATGATAAACACGTGATATTACTGACTCGCCTTCTGCCGCCAACGCAGCTAAAACAAGAGATGCACTAGCACGTAAATCGGTCGCCATAAGAGGAGCTCCGCTCAATCGTTTAACTCCATTTACTATGGCGGTACGTCCTTGCAGAGTTATATCGGCTCCCATACGTTTGAGCTCAGCCGCGTGCATAAATCTATTTTCAAATATAGTTTCTAGGATAATACTTTGCCCCTGCGCAAGAGTCATTAACGCCATAAATTGTGCTTGCAGATCCGTAGCAAAACCTGGGTAGGGTTGGGTTTTTATATTAACTCCATTGAAACTACCATCGCTAATTACCCGAACGCTTGTCTCGGTTTCTTCTACAATCATACCTGCCTGTCTCAGTTTGAGCGTTAAAGTTTCAACTTGTCGAGGCAAACAGTTATTAATTTTAACATTACCTCCTGTGATTGCGGACGCGATCATATAGGTGCCAGCTTCTATTCTATCTGGAAAAATATGGCAATCTATTGGTTCTAAAGACTGGACCCCCTGAATAACAAGAGTATCCGTACCTTGACCTTTAATTTTTGCTCCGCATTGATTAAGAACATCTGCAAGAAATACTACTTCTGGTTCCTTAGCAACATTTTCAAGGATTGTTTCTCCCTCAGCTAGTGTAGCCGCCATTAATAAGTTCGCGGTACCCGTTACAGAAACTGTATCAAAATAATATCTTGTTCCTCGCAGGCGTTTTACCTCACCATAAATATAACCCTGCTCTAAACGAATTTTTGCACCCATTAACTCCAAACCTCTTATATGAAGATCGAGAGGCCTTGCTCCTATTGCACATCCTCCAGGCAGTGAAACTTTAGCTCTTCCCAAACGTGCGAGAAGCGGGCCCAACACAAGACATGATGCACGCATAGTAGAAACAAGATCATAAGATGCCTCATAATTATTTATATGTGTTGTATCAAAAAGCAAACGATCTTCATTGAAATCTTCAGTACGGCCACCTAGATGGTTTAGTAGGTGGAGCATGGTATTAACATCTCGAACTTGCGGAATTCCGCTAAATTTGTTTACTCCTGTGGTTAAAATGGAAGCTGCCATCATCGGTAATGCGGCATTTTTTGCACCACTGATTTCTAACTCTCCTTCAAGGCGATTACCTCCTTCCACAATAAATTTATCCATTATTTTTTTTTCTGGCAGACACAACTCGATCGTATCCGCTATAATCCTGAGTAACCTTAATTGATTCGTACTTATCCTCATCACAAAGCATGTCGCTAACTGGTTTAGCCTGAGTTTCTCCAATCTCAAGAACTATTCCTCCACCTTTTTTAAGGTAATTGAGTGCCATAGGAATAATCCGCCTATAAAAATCTAAGCCATCTACGCCTCCATCTAACGCTTTTTTTGATTCATAGTCACGTACATCTCGCATAAGATTATTCAGATGTGGTGTTGCAATGTAAGGTGGGTTGGAAACAATAAAATCATAAGGAGTTATTGGCACCTTTGAAAATATATCGCTTTGAATAAAATTAATCTTATTAGAAACCCCATGGCTATCAGCATTTAATCTTGCCACAACTAGGGGCTCCGGCCAATAGTCCGTCGCCGTCACTCGACAATTCGGAATTTCCTTTGCTGCTACTACCGAAATAATTCCTGACCCAGTTCCTATCTCTAATAAATGTGATCCCAACCCTACTGGAATTATATTATTGAGCGATAGTAAGGTTTCAACGAGGATTTCAGTTTCTGGGCGAGGAATGAGTACGTCGGATGTAATTTTAAAGTTTAAAGACCAAAATTCCTTTTGCCCGAGAATATAAGCCACGGGTTCACAGCGTATACGACGGTTTATAAAGTCATGTGAAATAACTTTCTCAGCTTTATTAAGAACTCTCTCTGGTCTACTATAAAGTTCTTCTCGATATAATTTCAAAGCACCCGCTAAAAGCACTTCTGCTTCCATACGGGGAGAAGTAATTCCTGCCTGATTCAGACGATCTATTGACCATTCAAAAAATGCTTTCATTAACTTTTAATCCTTCAGCCTATATACTGTTTAAATATGGCTAAAAGTTAGTTACCCTTAAGAGCTTCTGTTTGATAGTGAACTATGAGTGCATCAATAATTTCATGAAGCTCACCTTGAAGAATGAGAGTTAATTTATGTAAAGTTAGACCTATACGATGGTCTGTAACTCGCTCTTGAGAAAAATTATATGTTCGGATTCGTCCGCTACGGTCTCCCGATCCGACCTGCTGTTTTCTCTCACGGTCCAACTCCTCATGTTGCTTACTTTGTTCCAAATCATACAACCGCGCACGAAGAACTTTCATACCTTTATCTTTATTTTTATGTTGAGATTTCTCGTCTTGACACGAAACAGTCAAACCACTCGGAACATGGGTAATTCGAACTGCAGAGTCGGTAGTATTAACACTTTGACCACCTGGACCTGAGGATCGAAAAACATCAATCTTAAGATCAGACGGGTTAATCTTAACATCCACATCTTCAGCCTGAGGCATTATCGCGACAGTTACTGCCGATGTGTGAACTCGCCCTTGAGTTTCTGTTTCTGGAACTCTCTGGACGCGATGAGTTCCACCCTCATATTTTAGTTTACTGTATACTCCTTTGCCTTGAATATTAAGGATGACTTCCTTGAATCCACCTTTCGCTGTTTCACTCTGACTCAGAATTTCTGGTTTCCATTTTTTTATTTCGGCGTAGCGGGTATACATACGAAACAGGTCGAGTGCAAATAGAGATGCTTCTTCGCCTCCTGCCCCTGCACGAATTTCCATAATTACACTGCGTTCATCTCGAGAGTCCTTAGGCAAAAGTATTACTTTTATCTGATTCTCTAGTCTTACTGCCTGCTTTTTTAATTCCAAAATTTCCTCATGCACCATAACCAGAATTTCTTCATCTGTCTCTTCGTCTAAGATTTTCTGATTATTTTCCAGTTCATGTTGATTTTTTTTATACAAGAGAAATTCACTTATAACTGGAGCTAAATCGGACTGTTCGCGAGCATATTTCTGAAACTCTGGTTGATTAGCAATGACCTGGGGGTCACTCATCTTTTCATTTAAATAGTTATATCGTTGCTCTACTTGTTCTAGTTTGGAAAACATAAAAATATAATTGCTTTATTTTTTAAAAGGAATAAAAATACTCCTGATATTACAAAGAAGCCCAGGATGGGCAGGTGAAAGGACGCTACTCGGGTACGACAGTTTCTTCGGTTTGCTGCTGAGTCTTGGTTTTACCATACTTGCGGTTAAATTTCTCGATCCGTCCCGCTGTATCAATAAGTTTTTGTTTACCTGTATAAAACGGGTGACAATTGGAACAAATATCGATGCTCATATTTTTTACTGTGGAAAAAAAATTAACTTCATTTCCACAAGCGCACTTAATTTTTGTTTCGAAATAATCTGGATGAATATCTGCCTTCATACAACCCCTTTTTGTTATGAGTTCATCGTCGACATAAACTCGGCGTTTGTTTCCGTTTCCTTCATTTTCGCAAGGAGAAGATCCATCGTATCATGAATACCCATTGGCAGCAAAACTTTTCTTAATAGCCATATTTTCTGTAAATCTTCAGGGGGTAATAGCAGCTCTTCCTTACGTGTCCCCGAGCGATTGATATCAATCGACGGGAAGGTTCTTTTTTCTGCCAGTTTTCTATCGAGAACAATTTCAAGATTACCTGTACCCTTGAACTCCTCAAAAATAACATCATCCATTCTACTACCGGTATCGATAAGAGCCGTTGCAATTATGGTTAAACTCCCTCCTTCTTCAAGGTTACGGGCTGCTCCAAAAAATCGTTTGGGTCGTTGTAATGCGTTCGAATCAACTCCACCTGAGAGCACCTTACCACTTGGAGGTACGATAGCGTTATAGGCTCTGGCTAGTCGTGTAATACTATCCAGGAGAATTACAACATCTCTTTTATGCTCTACCAATCTTTTCGCTTTTTCAATTACCATTTCCGCAACTTGTACATGCCTCTGTGCTGGTTCATCAAAGGTGGAACTTATGACCTCTCCTTTAACAGAACGACTCATATCTGTGACTTCTTCAGGTCTCTCGTCAATAAGTAAGACCATTAGAACAACTTCAGGCAAATTAATGGCAATGCTATTCGCGATCGACTGTAATAGCATAGTTTTCCCAGTTCTCGGTGGAGCTACGATCAATCCACGCTGACCTTTACCAATCGGCGTCATCAAATCCATGATTCGGGCACTATAATCTTTACCAGTTGGCGTTTCCAAGCGCACACGCTCCGAAGGATAAAGTGGCGTCAGATTATCAAATAAAATTTTGTCTTTTGTTTTTCCTGGATTTTCAAAGTTAATAGCTTCGACTTTAAGTAAAGCAAAGTATCGTTCACTTTCTTTCGGTGGACGAATCTGTCCGGAAATTGTGTCTCCCGTTCTCATATCGAACTTTCTAATCTGTGATGGTGACACATAGATATCATCCGGACCTGGCAGGTAGTTATAAGTTGGTGCCCGCAGGAAACCAAACCCATCTGGTAAAATTTCCAAAGTTCCTTGCCCAAACATCAATCCATCTTTTTCAGTCTTAGCTTCAAGAATTTTAAATATTAAATCTTGTTTACGAAGACTACTGTGTCCTTGAATTTTAAGCTCTTTTGCGATATTAGTGAGGTCGGAAATGGTCTTAGATTTCAGGTCTTCAATATTCATACGAGAGTCTTTTTTAGTGGTGATTGATGGATGGGTTGGGTTATAAATTCTATATAGATAGTTATTTTAGGATTTTATTAAATTAAAGAGGATAGTTTTGTCTATTTTAAATATCTGGCTCTTGGTATATGGAATCAGAGAAAGACACTAAACCGGATTAACTCGTTTGGTTATTTTTAAGGTACCCGTAAAGTGGCAGTTGTTTGGAGTTTCTAGCAACCTATCGTTTAGCTATTTAATTGTCAATAGTTTTTTTCTTTAATTTTAATTTATTTTTTTTACCAAAAAAAATTGACCCCTCAAATTTTGCACCAAATACCTCTTTACTTGACCTCTAAATAATTTCAGCCTATGATTAGCAACTCCTAATATTGATTTTTTTTATCTCATATTTTCGTTATTTATTCGCCTATGTTCGCGCACCTGAACTGCCATAGCAACTATTCTTTTCTCGCTGGCGCCAACAGTATTCGCGATTTGGTTGATGCAGTGAATCATATTCAATCTCCAGCTCTTGCACTGACGGACACAAATGGGCTTTATGGGGCGGTCGAGTTTGACCGTATAGCTAAAAATGCAGGTATTCACCCCATTTTAGGAGTTGAGCTCACTTCTCAGACACCGCCTAATACTCCCGTTAAACCTCATAATTTAAAATCCATAAAAGGCACTGAGCATTTTACGATCAACCATGACCAACCTATTACGCAACGTGCCACCATTCTGGCTAAAAATATCACTGGTTTCGGAGAAATTTGTCGAGCAATAACTGCCCGACACCTTGATTCCCAGTTTTCTCTTGTCAAACAACTTATAACTTTAAGTGACAATGTAATTTTGATTTGTCCAAATTTAGATCTATTAAATCAGATTGCTCAAAAACGCGGTGGCCAAAATATTTATGCTGAGCTGGCACACTTTCCTGATAGAAAGATTTTACAGTTTGCTCGCGATAAGAACCTACCTGTCGTCGCAACAAATCGTGTCTTTTTCTGTCAACCTGAAGATCGAGAAGTACACCTACTCCTATCAGCAATTCGAACTAAAAAAACAATTTATTCTATACCGCAAAA
>CAJJDL010000120.1 GCA_905182935.1 uncultured Nitrospinaceae bacterium
GTAAAGATGCTTTTTTATATAGTAGATATAAAAAGTTTGTTTGTATCCAGGTGGAAATGGCCTCCTTAAAGCAGAAAAATAGGTTTGTGGTTTTGAACCTAATAAATGTTGAGTGGCGGTAAAGGTGTTTAGCGCACTTTTTAGGCCATTGCCCAAAAAAATCGAGATTTCTCTACCACCCTCGCACGTGAGAAAACCTTCGGTAATGTTGTGGCCACTTTCCTCACTACCTATAGCAAAAGATAAGAGATTTTTTTCGATGTTGCT
Source organism: uncultured Nitrospinaceae bacterium (assembly GCA_905182935.1). Lineage (GTDB taxonomy): Bacteria > Nitrospinota > Nitrospinia > Nitrospinales > VA-1 > Nitromaritima. The sequence continues at coordinate 268 of CAJJDL010000120.1, forward strand.
AGAAGTAGATTTTCCTGTTTTATTAATTATTTTCGACTGATCTAATTCGGATTCTAGCTCTTCTAACTTTAGGATATCCAAAATTGGATTACTGAGAGTAGTAGCCCATTTTTTTTGTATTTTGGAAGGCAGTATTTTTTCGCTCTTAGATTTTTTTATTGCATGAAATTTATTTTCAATAAGAAGTGTAGCAATTTTTAGCAAAATCCATTTATCTCCCACGGGTGTAAGCACGGGCTTAAAGCCCATTTTTTTTACGGCGAGAGTTGAATTAATGTCACTTTCAATTGTATTAATATAACGTGATCCTTTGTATCGTTTTGGATTAGAAATCATGAGATATTTAGCTTGAAAAAATGCTGCATCGTCTCCATTCATTACAATTAGAGTGTCCATAAATGGGTCATATTCTAATCTATAAAATCGGTCACCATCGGCATCAAACACTGCCCCGCAAATTTTTAGTTTACCGTTAGTTACAGCGATTTTATTTTTTAGACCAAGTCGCATTAATTCTGTGATAGCCACGTATTCTGAGAATATACCGGTGCCTTTCTGGACCATTGCTCGCGTTATTAGAGTTTTGCCTTCCAACTCGGCTACGCCACTTTTTAAATTTACATCACCGTTTAATTTGCAATTTACGTTTATTACTTTACCGAATCCGACTTGGTTAAATATTTTTTCTGCTATTTCTGAGAGTGACCCGTTGGCGGCATCAACTACTAGGGTGATATTTTTGAAAAGGTGGCTTCCGAGTGGGGCCCATGAATTTTTTGGTGCTGTAGAAAACTGGTCAAACAATTTTAAAGCTTCTTTACGTGAGTTAATTCGTTTTCCCTTAAGGGTAAGTTCGCGAATTTTTGAAAATTCTGTTTTAAGGACAGCACGAGTTAAGGTTAAATCATTTTCAGGTAGGTATTTGAAACCTTTGAATGAATCAAAAATTTTAATACCATTCTGATCTTTTGGGTTATGGGATGCTGTTACCATAAAACCGCCACTAGCATTTTTATAAAGCATGTACATTGGGACTAAAGGTGTGGGAACTACCCCTAAAATCAATGCATTTACCTCTGCTTTACATACTCCACTGACGACGGCGGAAGTAAAATCACCTTTTGGGTTTCTAGGATCCCACCCAATAATAAAGTCATCACCAACTCGAATCGTTCCGGCAGATATCAATTGTTTTACGTGAGCATAGGCATAGATTTCCATGAATTCTTCGGTGATAAAGCCAAGTTCCAGGAATGCTTCTTGTGGAGTTAAATTCATTGCTTCTGAAGCTTGCTTTACTTCACGCCGAATTCCATCGGTTCCTTGTAAACGATATTCAGTTGAGGGGATAGTTTTCTTCAATTGTGGCTTTAAAAATTATATGGGGAATAAGAGACATCATCGTATTTTAGGAACATTTTTGACAAGATTTTAGTAGATCGTATGACGTATGAAGTCTCTGATGCTATCACAAGTGAGCACAATTACTTTAAAAAGTATGTACTAAATATGGCATTAAAAAAATAATTTAGCATCTATTTTTAAATATAAAAAGTCTCGATCATCTTTAATGGAATGCTTCAATATTCAAAAAAGGTTAAGTGTATTAATTTATATTAGCATTTTTCGTGAAGATTATGCCGATTACGTCAATCTCTTTTTATTCGAGTGTATTTAAAATGCCATAACTTGTTTTAAACAGGCTTTCTAACTTTATTTTTAGAGTTTTATATTTGGCACAACCCTTGCTTTTTAGTTTTTTTGGTAATAGTACTCAAGCCATCTTAATCAGACATAATTTTTGCTATTTTTATGATTTATATAAGTATTTTTAATTTGAGGTGTCCAATAGTTATGGGAGCCAGGGGTGAGGTTATTTTTCAGAAACAACTTAAAGTCTAATTTAAATTGAAGTTACGGATATAAAAGAACTTTAAAACTTATGTAAAAAATTAAGCAAGTGGCTCGTTTTAGCCGATAGGATAGTTGTGAGATTGAGTTTATTGACCTTATTTGAGTTGAATTTTATTAAAGTGCTGATATTGTTTCTTTTTTTTGGTTTTAGTGGGTTGTTCCATGGCATTGAGGCTTGGGCTCAAATCTCTCCAGAGGGACTTGATCGTACCTACAAACAGGCAGCACCTCATCGGTTTGATAATAGGTTTAGTAAACCGTTTAGGCCTAAATCCACTGTTATTCCTATTAAACCAAAAAGTATGGTTCCTGTATTCCCAGAAAAATTGGGTGGAATTAAGTTTGTTTTAAACAAAATTATCATTAAGGGGACAACTATTTATGGAAAGAGATCTTTTAGGCCTTTTTATGCTAGTTATTTAAAAAAAGAATTAACTCTTAAAGATATTTATGAGATTGCTCAAAAAATAACTAATAAGTATCGTAATGATGGTTATCTCCTATCTAAGGCTAATGTTCCACCTCAGAAAATAAATAATGGGGTCGTTTATCTAGAGATAATTGAAGGCTATATTGACAAAGTAAAGATTCAGGGTCCTGTGCGTGGACCTTTAAAGTTAATTAATCAGTACCAAAAAATTATTCTTAAATCACGTCCATTACGCGCTCTTGACCTAGAACGGTATTTGCTACTTATTGATGATTTACCAGGAATTACTGCTAAATCAGTTTTAAAACCTTCAGAGGATAAGCCGAGCGCTACAACATTGACGCTAATTTTAGCTGATAAAGCTTTCGAGGGTTATTTGGGGACTAATAATCGAGGTTCAAAATTTAATGGGCCATATCAATTTTCAGGTGGAGTTACCGCGAACTCATTATTAAGTGATAATAGTCGTGCCGGTTTACAAGGAGTGGTTACGAGCCAAACAGACGAGCTTCTATTTTTGAACGGATTTTATGGTCTGCCGATTAATCATAAAGGAACACGATTATTTTTTTCTGGTTCGATAAGTGAGTCTGAGCCAGGTGACAGTCTTAAACAGTTTGATATTAATGGTAATAGCTCGACTATTACCTTGAGACTGACGCATCCATTTATTCGTTCACGAACAAAAAATTTAACAGGACATTTGGGTTTCACTGGAAGAAATTCAAGTACAAAAATTCTTGGGTCATTGGATTCAGAAGATCGTTTGCGGATTTTGGATTTTGGATTTTCTTATGACTACACCGATGAATATAAGGGGGTCAATCTTGTTCGTATGAATTTGAGTCATGGTTTTAATTGGTTCGACGCTACGGAATCGGGTTCCCCTAATCTTTCACGATCTCAGGGAAAAAGTAACTTTACTAAATTGGCAGGTAATGTAATGCGAATACAGAATCTAGCGCCTAGTTGGAACTTATTAGGAGCTGCTTCCTGGCAGTACTCGTTTGACAAGTTACTTGCGTCAGAAGAGTTTGGAGTGGGTGGTTCTCAATATGGGCGAGGATATGATTCTTCTGAGATTACTGGTGATCATGGAATAGCCTTCAAAGGAGAGCTGCAAAAAGCGTTTCGCCCTGGATGGCGTTTTTTATCAGACTTTCAACTCTATAGCTTTGTAGATTATGGGTCGGTTTGGAATAAAGTTCAAACATCCACAGGAGCTAAACGGCAGGACCTCAGCTCAATGGGTTTGGGTATGCGGTTTAATATAACAGATACGATTTCAGGGTACTTAGAAATAAACAAACCAATATCAGACAATGTGGCAGCGCTAGGAAATAAAGACCCAAGGTTATTTTTTAGTTTTTCTAAAAGATTTTGATCATGATGGGTCT
>CAJJDL010000121.1 GCA_905182935.1 uncultured Nitrospinaceae bacterium
GTTTTTAGTTTGTCGTGGGCTTCTTGCTTTGACTTAGAACTACGGATTATTTTTAGAGCCTTATCCAGTTCGCTAAAGAGAGCCACAAATCCGTCTAAAATGTGTAGTCGTTTGATTAAAATGGCAAGCTCGTATTCTAGTCTGCGAATTACCACTTCTTTTCGAAAGTCTAAAAAATATCGACATATTTCCTTAAGCGATAGGCGTGCCGGTTCACCATTTGGCTTAAGGCAATTAAAGTTTAACTGAAAGTTATTTTCAAGTTCCGTGTGTCGAAGAAGGTAGCTCATTATTTTTTCAGTATTGGTACCTGATTTTAGTTCAAGTACCACACGCATTTTTTCATCACTTTCATCTCGGACGTCGATAAGTGGAGGCAGTTTTTTAGAGATTATGATTTCAGCTATCTTTTCTATCAATCGGGATTTATTTACGCCATAAGGTATAGAGTGGATAATTATTTGCTGTTTACCGCGAGGTAATTGATCAATTTTCCATTCACCACGTATCTTTACTGCACCTAAACCCTGTTCGTAGGCATTTTTAATTTCTGCTTTAGAGGTAAGAATAATTCCGCCACCTGGGAAATCAGGTCCTTTGATATGTTTCATTAATTGACCAACAGTCGTATCTGGGGCTTTAATCATGGTAATCAAGGCAGCCATGACTTCACTTATATTATGGCTTGGAAATGAACACGCCATTCCCACAGCTATTCCCGAGGAACCATTAATTAGTAAATTAGGGACACGTGAAGGAAGAACGACAGGTTCTTTAATTGTGTTGTCGTAGTTAGCCTTATACTCTACCGTTTCTTTTTTAAGGTCGTTGAGGATATATGAGGTGATTGCGGTCAACTTGCCTTCTGTATATCTATAAGCTGCAGGTGCATCTCCGTCGACTGATCCAAAATTTCCCTTACCATCGACCAGGGGGTAGCGCATAGAGAAGTCTTGCGCCATCCGCACCATTGATTCATAAGTTGACGCATCACCATGAGGATGGTATTTACCAAGAACTTCACCAATTATTTTTGCAGACTTTACAGGTTTCGCTGTGGCATTGAGCCCTATGCTTTCCATGGCATAAAGAATACGCCTATGAATTGGTTTGAGGCCATCTCTTACATCAGGAAGAGAACGCGAAACAATAGTTGAAAGAGCATAGGTTAAAAATCGATTTTCAAGCTCTAATTGCAGGTCAGATTCTTTCTCGTTATTCATGGTTAAATAATTAATTGAATTTATTAGGTTATCAGTGGAGAATGTGAATTACATATACGTTATGCATTACTTTGGAGAAAAATATCAAATTTTGAACCTATTATTAAAATAGGTGTATCATTATTTTTAAAATGGAAAGTTATTATGTTATTGGTGGTCCATATATAGTGTCATTTTTTTCAGTTTATACAATATATGGAAATTTAAGGCAAGAAAAATCAATAAGTAACAGAAGTCTTCGAATTACTTGCTGTTTACATTGAAGTGAAAGTTTGGTTTATTGGCTCAGTTTAAAACTTTTTGATGTTTAGTTCATCCTAAAGTGATTGACTACCTTGCAACCAGATGGTTAAAGTCACATATAACTATATTTAGTGATTTAATCCAGTTTATTTTTTTCTTATTAACTAATTAACTAACTTCAGATTACTCAATAAAGGAGTTTCGTAAATATGTCGGATCAAGAATTGCAGGTTAATATCATCGCTGAATTGAAAACAGTGATAGATCCAGACTTACATAAAGATATTGTAAGCTTGGGGTTTGTGAAAAATATGGAGGTTAAGGACGGTAATGTTAAGTTTCAAGTGGAATTGACTACTCCTGCATGCCCTGTTAAAGAACAGCTTAAAACTGAATGTGAAACCAAGGTTAGTGCAGTTAAAGGGGTGAAAAGTGTTGATGTGGAAATGACTGCCGAGGTGCGTGCAGCAGAGCATAGCCAACCAATTTTAACAAATGTGAAAAATATTATCGCAGTAGCTAGTGGTAAGGGAGGGGTTGGTAAGTCGACAGTTAGTGTTAATTTAGCTATGGCTTTACAGATGAGTGGAGCGAAAGTTGGGCTGATGGATGCAGATATTTATGGCCCGAGCATTCCTAAGATGTTGGGAATTCCTATTACGCCCCCTAAGGGTGGTGCAGATAATAAGTTTTTTCCCCATGAGCAGTATGGACTTAAGGTAGTTTCTGCAGCATTTCTTCAGAAAGAGGGGGTTCCTCTTATGCTAAGAGGGCCGATGTTGGGCGGAATCATCCAGCAATTTCTGCAGAATGTTGAGTGGGGCGAACTTGATTATCTGGTGATTGATCTTCCTCCTGGAACAGGTGATGTTCAGCTTACACTGACCCAGAGAGCCCCTATCTCTGGTGCTGTGGTTGTGACAACACCACAGGAAGTTAGTTTGATTGATGCAGAAAAAGGAGTGCGCATGTTTGAAAGCGTGAAAGTACCTCTGTTAGGTATTGTTGAAAATATGAGTTATTTTATTTGTGATGGGTGTGATAAAAAACACCATATTTTTAAATCTGGTGGTGGCAATGCTCTTGCTGAAAAATTTAAAATACCTTTTTTAACTGATATACCTTTGGTTAGTGCAGTGGTGGAAGGAGGAGATAAAGGTGTCCCTATAATAATGGCGGATCCTTCTTCTCCGGCTACAAAAGCTTATACTAAGTTAGCAGGGCAAGTTGCTTCTCAACTTAGTATTATTCATGCTGATAAAGATAAGCCAGCATCTACTTTCGAACTTAATTGGGAAGGTTAGCCAATGCCTGAAGAAAAATCTTCTAAGAGCGCTAACCCAGCGCCAAAAAATATCAAGCAGATTGATCCGACAAATCTAGGGATAACTTGGACTGATGGACACGAGTCAGTTTATAAGGTTAGGCACCTGCGTGAAAGTTGTCCATGCGCAAACTGTATTGACGAATGGACAGGTGTGAAGAGGCTTGACCCTAATTCAATTCCCGAGAATATTCGCCCTACTAAATTACATTCTGTAGGGCTTTATGCGATACAGTTTTCTTGGTCAGATGGTCATGATACGGGTCTTTATTCGCACGATTTAATGCGTAAATTATGTCAATGTATTGAATGTCAATAGAGTTCCCAGTTTGATATGGTTTTACCTTGTCAAACGTACAAGTATATAGCATGCTTTCAGCTAAACTTAGAACTACACGGATAACCTAATGATAAGTCACATATATAAAGAAGGATTTTGTAGCCACGAAAATGCAGTTACTTTAGATTACGATATTGGAATTGAGCACTGTCCCTTTTGTGGAGCGCTAGGTTATTATAATAGTGATATTGATCAGGTTGAGTGGACCCTACCTGAATATCTACAAAAGCAAGAATTTAACTAAACTAGAAATATTTTTTGAATAGACTAGTAAGTTTTATATTAGAAATACCCCCCCCACTGTTTTATCCGAGGGGGCGGGTATACTTTAAAAGCATCAAGTAGTTCTAATGTTTTTGACTACATACCGACTTTTTCTCTAACTTCATCCATTAACTTGGCATCTATGACGGTAACACCTTTTTCTTTGGCAAAGTTGAGTACAGTTTTCTTTGCCATATTACGTACAAAAAAAGGTACTTTTTGAATACGTTGTTTAGCTTCTTCTGTCCATTCGACATCTTCTTCGGTTGGAGCTCCCTTTCTCAGTTCATCTTTGCCCTCAGCTAGTGCTCCCGCCATAACCCCCATAGGAGCTGCTGTCGCTTCGGCTGCTGTTCCTCCCATTTGGACACCAAGCTTGCTTACAAATTCAGTTTCAAATTTATTTGTAAGCATAGCGATTGAATGGCCGCATTTTTTACATTTAAATTTCATTGCCAAATTTTTTTTCTCTTCTGGCATTATACCCTCAACTTGTGTTTCCATTTTTTCATCACAGGGAATACAAAGAAATTTCATCACTCCTCCTAATGAGCGTTTTGTTAAAAGAATAACTGCGTCTAAATTTGCCTATGAATAGGCGCTCTATTTTTTGACTGCTAAATTGATTTTAAAATTTTTTCAACAATAGAACTTATTGCTTTGCTGGTTACAGAATCTTTATTGTCCATATAGTACAATGATCCCGAATCAGTTTTGCGTCCTATTCTTGTGTCAAAAGGAATTTTTCCAAGATAAGGAATATTTTTCTTTTTTGCCAAACTTTCAACATCATCCCCCTCGAATAATGGGCCTTCTTTTTCGCAGTGAGGGCAAGTATACCCAGCCATATTTTCTATAAGTCCTA
>CAJJDL010000122.1 GCA_905182935.1 uncultured Nitrospinaceae bacterium
TATAGAGCGAAACTGCTAAGTCAAATGCACCGCCACGTATTTCTTTAATTACTTTACCTTGGAGGCCGAAGATGCTCATTCGGTTAATACTGCCAGCAGAGATTGTCGAATTAATATTAGAGTCACATTCTAGAGTCTTTCGAGCCGATTCGGGGGCAAGAACAGTAATCATTGCACCTGGAAATTCATCTTTTAAAGACTTAATTGTTGCACTCAATGTATTGGTTGCAGACCGAATCAGAAGAATATTTATGGGGTCAGGGGAGTCTTTCATAAGTTGTGATTTTCTATAGATTTAAAAAAATACCCCGAAGCGGAGTTTTGCTCCACTTCGTTCGTTACCGAAGGTGAGATCTTCCCTGGTCGCCCGGGTTTTCCAGATCAAATACGGTGCCTTCTATATTCACTGCGACCATTTTTTTTATTCCAATACGTTTTGCAATTGCTTTAACATCCGCGTATCCATTGCCAGAAATATTGTGGTAAGGAATGACTCCAAGAGAATATTCTCGGTTTGATAAATCTTTTAATAATGGTTGAGGAAATAAATCGTTATTAAAATGTCCGTCTCCATATAGAAATACATCATCTACATAGTTATTAGATTTAAGTTTGTCATTAATGACATTTTGTCCTAGCACTGAGATTCGACTATCCTGATATTGATCATGAAGAGAACTTAGTATATCGTTTACTTGTTTCATTCGAGCGGTACGAAATAGAAGGATTTCTCGTGTGGAATTGATTTCAATGGATTTAAAATTATCTTTTGCCGTCGATGTGTAACGATTATCAAAACCTTTTTCGTATAATTTTTCAGCTTCTCGAAAATTTTTCATGACCATTTCGGCGGGATATTGGGGGTTGTCAACTACGCAATGGTTGCCACCGTCAAAATGCTTCCAATCGACATTGCGTAGAAACCCTTTTTGCTTCATACGGTTGTAGAATGGAGTCCCTGGTTGCGGGGTACTTATAGAAAGCTGGAATCGCCATAACAATTGTCGATCAAGCAGATCATTCATTAGTGCCAGAGTTTTCTTGTCACAATCATCTGTTGATCCTTCACCGCCAAAAGTAAATGTTCCATAAAACTTAAGCCCGATATTAGTGCCGTGCTCCATCAGTTGTTTGAGGCGTGGAACATTAAATTTTTTCATTAAGTCCATTCCCTGGGCGGCTTTTTCTCCAGCAGTTTCGATACCGAGCCTTATCATGTAATATCCGGCACCTTTCATTGCATCAAGTACTTCCTCATCCATTGGCCACTGCCCACACATGACGTCATACTTTAAATCATCAAGTCCATTTTGGCGTATGGCTTTTGTCAGTTCGAGCATATACTTTTTACTACCATTATGAACCTCTTCGTCAAAGAAGATGCCTTCTAGCTGTGGATACTTTTCTCTAAGAGTTTGCAATTCATAGACAACATTTTGTGGATCTCTAGATCGCCAGTTAGGATGAGCATAAGAAATATTGCCACATACGCAGAAGCTACATGATAATGGGCATCCACGAGAAGCGTAGGCTTGAATTTCTAAATATTCGCTAGACGGTTCTCCGGGTATCCCATAAGCCAGCCTGGAAACGTCGTCGTCTTCTGGTAGTGGAAGTTTGTTAACGTCCAAAGGCATGCGTAAAGCATTAGGGTATAACCCTAGAATATCGTTTGGATTTTTTCCTTGAAGAATTTCTAGAACAGTCAATTCATATTCTCTAAGTACTACGTAGTCAGCATATTTACTTACTTCTTCAGGAAAGGTGGTAGCATGTGGACCACAGATGATAAATTTTGTTCCAAATCTTTTTTTAAGTTCTTGTGCGAACCGACTGTCCGCGCTAATTGTTCGTGTTGCGCAGTCCATAATCAGATAATCTGGAGCAAAATCAGATACTTTTTCAACAAACGCATTATGATCTAGCTTATCTAAACAGCCATCGTAGAACCTTACTTCGTGGTCAGTATCACGCTTAAGCATTGACGAACAATAAGCCAATTCCCACGGGTAATAGGTAAAAATATTTAAATCTTTTGTACTGTTGGTCCAACGACTAGGGGAGTGGATCATTGCGTATCCGTCAGTATCAATACCGACAGAGTTACAGACAGCAACTTTCATCAAAGCCTCGCTTGTATGAGTTAATATTTGTAGTAGAGTTACTCCATAAACTTGGAGAACTCTTGTAGTATTAGAGTATCACTTTTGTTATAAAGCGATTCCCTTTTAAGACCTGTCGCATATTTTGCGATAGGAGGAAGTTAGCAAAGAGCCTCCTCCGCTTGGGCCACTAGAGTCTATGTCTCATAGCGGTTAAAATCAAATAAAACTTTAGTAAACTTACTAATAAGGTGATCAATCCAGAGCTTTAGTTTGTTTAAATTTATGGGTCATTGCTTATATGAAACAGTTAGAAATAAAAGAGATGAAGTAAATAAAATAAAAACATATCTTTAACCTTGACTTCCTTTTGGACTCCTTGTAAAGATATCACGCTATTTTTTCAAGATTTTAGCCTAGGTCTTTAGATGTTTTGGTATCTGAAGAAAAATTCTAAGAGTGATAATTTATGGATGAGAGACAAAAAGACATAAATGAAGCGGCTAATGAAAAAAGTAGATTTTTTTCACGTCTAAAGTTAGGGCTTCAGAAAACTCGAGATAGCCTGACTGACGGTATAGATAGAGTTGTAAATGGCCCTGCAGAAATAGGCCCTGAGTTATGGGAGGAGCTTGAAGAAGTTTTATTAGTTTCGGATATGGGTAGCTCTGTAATGTCTTGGGTTATGGAGGAATTAAAAAAGTGCGTGCGTGAATCTCTTATTAGAGAAAAAAAAGAAATTATAAAAATTCTTAAAGAACTTCTTATTCGTATTTTGGAGGAAACTAAGGTTGATGAGATGTCGTCGATCAAAGAGCCTTGTGTAGTTCTGGTTGTTGGGGTTAATGGATCAGGAAAGACAACTACTGTAGGTAAATTGGCTGCAAGGCATAAGAGAAAAGGAGAGCGGGTGATGGTAGTAGCTGGAGACACTTTTCGAGCAGCCGCAACTGAGCAATTACAGGCTTGGGCAGACCAAATAGGTGTTCTTTGCGTTAGTCAAAAAAGTGGAACAGACCCTTCGGCTGTTGCGTATGATGCTGTCCAGTCTGCTTTAGTGAAAAAGATGGATAGAGTTTTCGTTGATACGGCTGGGCGATTACAGACTAATAAGAATTTAATGGAAGAACTGAAGAAAATAAAACGTGTTGTTGGAAAGGTGATTGGTAATGCACCTCATGAAACTCTTCTAGTCTTAGACGCTTCTATTGGACAAAATAGCTTGTCTCAGGCTAAATTATTTAATGAAGCATTAGGTATTGATGGGTTAATAATGACTAAACTCGATGGTTCATCTAAGGGTGGAATATTGTTTAATATTATCCGTGAGCTTAAAGTCCCGGTTCGTTTTATAGGTATTGGTGAGAAAGTTGATGATTTGCAGATTTTTGATCCAAGATCATTTGTCGATGCCCTATTTGATTAGTTATATCTAAAATTTAAAATATTTCAATCGTCAATTCATGCTTCCCAAGTTTTATGTGTGGATTGCCCCACGATTAGGAAGCTTGTTTCTAAATAGAGGTGGATAAAATCAAAAAATAGTTTCCAAGCTCTCACCAAGATTTTAATTATATTTATTAATTGTACCTTCATTTATCCCCTTTTCAAAAATTCGAGTTTCTCGGGATAGTATTCCGCTCAATAGTAAAAGTCCTATCAAGTTTGGCACAGCCATCAACGCATTCATAGCATCAGAAAAATTCCATACCGCCTCTAATTCAAAAAGTGCGCCCATAAACACAATAATTACCCATAGATATCTGTATAAATAAACCCACTTTTCTTTAAAAAGATATTCAAAACATTTTTCTCCATAATACTCCCACGCTAATATTGAAGAAAATCCAAAGGTAATTGCGCTTAAACTGACGATGATGTTTCCCCAGTTACCGGGTAACCCACTAGAAAAGGCTTTAATTGTTAAAGCGACGCCAGTTTCTCCTGATATCCAAACACCTGATGAGCTTAATGCTAAAGCTGTGAGAGAGCATATAACTAATGTATCTAGAAAAGTTCCCGTCATAGAAACAAGAGCTTGTTTTCCGGGGTGGTTAGTTTTTGCAGCAGCAGCTGCAATGGGAGCGCTGCCCATTCCTGACTCGTTAGAAAAAAGCCCACGTGCTACTCCAAAACGGATAGTTTGCGTCAGCGTGGCTCCAATAAATCCACCAGTTGCCGATGTCCCATTGAAAGCATGTTCAAAAATCAATGCTATTCCAGAACCTAAGTGGGGTAAATTGTTAAAAATTACAATTATAGCTCCAATAAAATAAATTGTGACCATCAGAGGTACAAAGTAGCTAGCAACATCAGCTATTCTTTTTATTCCTCCAATAATTACCATTCCTGTTAAAATCGCTAGAATAGTTCCTATTAATAATTTACTAGTTCCTAATGTTTCTGATAAGGCGTGAGCCGTAGTATTAGATTGAATCATGTTACCAATTCCAAAAGCGGCAAGAGCTCCAAAAATAGCGAAGCATACGCCAAGCCATTTTTGTCCTAAACCGTACTCAATGTAATACATTGGCCCGCCGGAAATTTCACCATAGTCATTAATATGCCTATATTTGACAGCCAAATAACCTTCGGAATACTTGGTAGCCATTCCCACCAATCCGGTTACCCACATCCAAAAAATTGCACCTGGCCCTCCCAATGCTACTGCAGTACTTACGCCGGCAATATTCCCCATACCAACTGTAGCTGCTAAAGCAGTCATTAGTGATCCAAAGTGGGAAATGTCCCCCTCTCCCTCACGTTCTTTGGCGAACGTTAACCGAAAGGCATAGATTATGTTTCGTATTTGAATTCCATTCAATCGGATGGATAGCCAGACCCCAGTTCCTAATAAAAGAATAAGAAGCCATGGTCCCCACATTATTTTTGCAAATTCGGCCAATAATGAGTGCATTTTTCGGTTCTATTAGTTAACGATACGTTTTAAATGAAAATGATTTGCACCAAAAAATGGAGGCACCGGGCGGACTCGAACCGCCGATAAAGGTTTTGCAGACCTCTGCCTTACCACTTGGCCACGGTGCCTAATAAACAAATCAGATTAAATAAGAAAGGAAAATTGGAGCGGGAGAAGGGGTTCGAACCCTCGACTTCAACCTTGGCAAGGTTGCACTCTACCACTGAGTTACTCCCGCGAAATTCGAATTAAATAATAACTTATAGGGTCACTTATTATATTTTCCTTGGCGGGTTTGTCAATTTCTATTTTTTTTGGAAACTCGATTCTGTTCCCATTAAAATTCGAAAAATATTTCCACGGTGTTTAAAAACGACCATGATAGCGATTCCTAAAGACATAAATATATATGGCGCTGGTACGTTTGTTAAAATGCCAAATATAGGTAAAACTATAGATGAACAAATAGAACTTAGAGACACATAATTTAAAACCCATAAAGTTAAAGCGAATACTCCGATAGCCATTAGTGTCGGTATTGGCATGATGTACAAATGAATCCCTAAGCCAATTGCAACACCTTTCCCCCCTTTAAATTTTATAAATACTGAAAATAGATGCCCAAGAAATGCGGTGAATCCAGCTACAGCTATGTGATAGGGATCAGTTAGGAATAAATAAGCTAATAAAATAGCCAGCCAGCCCTTAAAAGTATCTCCTAGTAGAGTGAAAATACCAGCTTTTTTCCCGAGTATTCGGGAGACATTGGTTGCACCAATATTTCTACTACCATGCTCCTGAAGGTTAATTTTTTGAGCGCGGGCAAATAAAACCCCAAACGGAATAGAACCCATGAAATAGGTGATAACCCATATAGAAATATTTAGCGCCATTTTAAAATAGATTTCTTAGGGGTAATGATTGTCAAACCAAATGTTCGAAAAAAAGCTATAATTTAATTGAGTTATTAATTTGAACCTTAGTAGACATAGCGATCATTATCTGCGTAACACTTTCAGTCTCTTTTTTGCTTGAACGATAAATTGACTCCTAGGATATTTATTTACAAACTTCTTATAGAATACCACTGCTTCTATAAAGTTTTGCTCATTATAATAGGATTCAGCGATAAGAAAAGCAGCTTCATCTGAAAACTTGTAATTTGGACTTTGAATTAATAGATTTTCAAGCCTAGATATGGCAGATTGGTAAGATCCGGTATCATAATAGAATTTTCCAATTTCAAATATGTTTTCTGCTAGCCTTAGCGCACATTTTTTTTTATTTTTTTTTGCTTTTTCTATGTATTTGCTTTTAGGGAATTGGTTGATTAACAGTTCGAATCCATCAATAGCATCCTTAGCTGCGGTCTGATCTCTTGCCGCAATATCTACCACTTTATAATCCGACATGGCTTTGAAGTAATAAGCCCGGTCGACCTGCTTGTTAACTGGGTATAAATCAATAAATTCTTGAAATTTATTTTTTGCTTCTTCGTATTCAGCTAAACTATAATGAATTCTTCCAAGAAGTAATAACGATTCAATTCTCTCCTTGCTACCTGGAAAGTCTTCAATAATTTGATTTAATAAGGTTCTTGCGTGCATATCCTCTGTGTTCTTAAGAGCTTTGATCCCTTCTGCAAATAAATCTTTCGGTGACTCAGGGATAAAATCTGGTTTGAAAAAAGAGCAGGATGATATTATTAAAATGCCAAGAATGGCACTTACGCTAACTAGTAATCGGATATTAACTATATAAGTCACAACTGATTTTTTAAAATATGAATATTATCTAATAAATCGAATTATATCATCAAAGTAGACTAAAGTCTTCTACGCTTAAAGCTTGGATGCTCGCCTTGCTAAAGAGATTTTAATCATGTTATAAGTTTGATTGAATTAATTAGCGTACGGGGATAAAGATAATATATTCCCAATATAGGAGGTTTAAGAATTTGCCTTTTAAAATAAAAAGTTTAATATTTTTGGCGTTGTCGCTGGTTTTTATTTTTTCGGATGTGTGTTTTGCTGAGGTCAACAATGCTAACTCCTCATCAGGAATTTTATCCTTTATAGAAAAGGGTGGTTTTATGATGTACCCCATTCTTTTCTGTTCTATTCTTGTTTTAGGGATAGGAATGGAGAGAGCCTACAATTTGCGGCGCAAAAATATTATAGATGCTGATTTTCTTGAGAAAATTCGTTCATATTGGAACTGGGATGATATTCAATTGGGTTTGCAGTTATGTACTACTCATGATACTTCGTTGTCACGTATCCTTAAAATTGGTTTGTTACGATTTGGAGGCCAACTTGATGAAATAGAACGAGCGATTGAAGGTGCAGGTCAACATGAATCGTCTTTGTTAAACTCTAATCTAAGAATCCTAGGCGCGATTGCAAACCTAACTCCGATGATGGGATTATTAGGGACAGTCTTTGGAATGATCAAGGCATTTAATGTGATATCTCAAAGCGGAACAGGCAACCCAGGCTTAGTTGCAAGTGGTATTTCAGAGGCTTTGGTCACTACAGCTGCCGGTATGATAGTAGGGATTCCAGCCTTGGCATTATATCATTACTTTCGCGCTAAAATTGATCGCTACGTTTTTGAGATGGAAGAAATCTCTTTTCAACTTGTTGAAGAGCTTTCGTACGAAGCTATTCAGAAAAAAAAAGAAAGCGGTAAAGGGAAAGCAAAATAAAAAAAGGTTACACTGTAATGTACATTAAGATATTCTCCAGAGAAATTTAATGCGTTTCCGAGTTGAAGATGAAGAAAATTTCTCAGTGGACTTGACTCCACTTATAGATGTTGTGTTTCTCTTGCTCATATTTTTTATGGTTTCCACGGTGTTTGTTGACTTTAAAAAGCAGATGGATATTTCGTTGCCATCCTCTAAATCGTCGATATTAAGTGAGGTATTGAAACCAGTTACAGTCGAACTCACTATAGACAAACAAGTATTTTTAAATGGAGAAAAAATACATATTAGTGAATTTGAATCAGCTCTCTCAAAAATTGCTAAGAGTGAAACAAAGGAAGCAATTATAAGAGCAGATAAAAATTTGCCTTATGGAGACGTGATTAAGGTTATGGGTATGCTTCAGAATGCCCAAATTTTAAATATTGGAGTAGCCGTCAAATAATTATTTTAAAACTTATACTTGCTGAACGACTCTTGGTCCATTCCGGTCAATGATCCATTTATTAAGCATCAGAATTTCATCAAAATTTAGCAGATTAATTAATGTGCTCGGGCTGCTATGATCTTCGTCATTAATTACCATGCCACAATAGTTTCTTTCAACGTAGGCAGCAACATGCGCTTTGAACTGGGGGAACTCAGTAAATAACTCCGAAAAAATTTCTTTTTGATACGCGGAGTTTTTGTCCTTATATCTATATTTAGAAAGCTTTAAGGTTAGCTTGCTTTTAAAGTTTGCTTTTATGAGAATTCCCATAATTCTTCTCTCAGCTAAGAGTTGACTAGATCATAGTAGCAATAGAATAAAATAAATCATTCTTAAATTCAATTTTAAATTTATACTAAATGCTAAAATAGATCAGTTGGTTGTTTTAAGAATCTTCACTGCTTATATTATATTTTGGTATTGATATTTCCCTCTGGATTTTAAAATTATTGGTACAATAAGTGACTATAATTCTGCTAATGGAATTTCGATTGTTTAAAGCTCTGAGAAAAGTATGAAAAAAAATGAAAAAAAATATCAGGTTAGGAGCAGATCCTTACTTGATTTTATTGATAAATCGCCAACTCCTTTTCATGCGGTCAAAACATTAAAAGACCAACTGAAAAAAGCAGAATATGTTGAGTTGTATGAACACGAGGAATGGAAGATTTCTGCGGGTGGTCAGTATTTTGTGGTTCGTAACGATTCATCTTTAGTCGCATTTTCTGTTGGTTCAAAAAAGCCGCATGACTCAGGTTTTAAAATTATTGGAGCACACACAGATAGTCCCAACTTACGTCTCAAGCCCAACCCAGTATATGTAAAAAATGGTTATGTTCAGTTGGGTGTTGAAGTTTATGGTGGGGCTCTCTTATCCACTTGGACAGATAGAGACTTGTCATTGGCGGGGCGAGTAATACTAAAGGTAACTAATGAAAAATCCTCAAAAACAGTTCATGACAAATACAAATCATTGCCCTCTTTAGATAATTATGGCTGTGTGACACGTTTAGTTAAGTTTAATCGACCTTTACTGCGTATCCCTCAACTAGCTATTCATTTAAATCGATCAGTAAATGAAAAGGGTTTGGTGCTTAACCCCCAGAAGCATCTTCCGCCTATTTTGGCATTGGTGGATGAAAAAATAAAAACGGAAAAAATTTTAGAAGAATTAGTTGCTAAAGAATTGAAGTGCAAACCATCAGATATTCTTTCCCTAGAGTTGCAACTATATGACTTGCAAAAAGGTTCATTTGCAGGAGCAAATGATGAGTTTATATTTTCTTCCCGACTAGATAACCTTGCTTCATGTCATGCCGCATTGGTATCGTTACTGGAGTCAGCTCGTAAAGACTTGGCTACACGGGTCTTAGTATTTTACGATAATGAAGAAGTGGGAAGTGTGACTGCTCAAGGAGGAAGTTCCCCGTTTCTTAAAGATATTTTAGAACGTATATCCGTAGACGAAAATAAGCCAAGAGAAGCTTTCATGAGGGCAGTTGCAAGGTCACTATTTATTTCAGCAGATATGGCACATGGTGTCCATCCCAACTACTTAGAAATGCATGATGCCAATCATTTACCGATGATGAATTCAGGACCCGTTATTAAAAGCCATTCTGGGCAAAAATATGCTACGGAAGGTGTCTCTGCATTGCAATTTGAAGAACTTTGCTTTAAGGCTAAAGTTCCCGTTCAAAATTTTGCTATAAGATCAGACCTGAAATGTGGAAGCACGATCGGACCAATTACTGCTGCGAGCCTTGGTATTAGGACCGTTGATATAGGAACCTCAATGTTGTCGATGCATTCAATCCGAGAAATGGCGGGTTCTAAAGATCAAGAAAAGCTTGTTCTTGTTTTTAAGGAATTTTTTAAATCAAAATAATTTCAGGCGAAAGGTTGATAGATAGAGATTAATTTATCGTATTTCAATCAAATTTAATTATCGCTTCTTCTAAAATTTTGTTTGTCGCATTTGCAGCTGCAGATTGATTTTTTGATTGGAATAGCCTCACTGCTTTTCTTAAATTAATAAGAACTAGGTATTTGAATGGTGGCCCTTTCTTGAAATTGTAGTAGGCCCATCCAAGGTTGCCGTGAGCTTCGGCGTCATTTTGCCGCCGGTGAACAACTATATTTAATTGTCCTATCGCCTCTTCCCAACGTTCAAGATGGTTGTAGATATTCCCTAAGCTATACCTAGCATCTAAATTATCAGGCTCAAGTTCGACAGCTTTTTCAAAAGAAATTGCAGCTTCTTCTTTTCTATTCAGATTCTTATATGCCAAGGCAAGATTAAAGTGAGCCACGGTTGCGTTAGGGTTATTTTTGATTGATTTCTTATAAGCAGTAACTGCGTCTTCAAAACGACCTTCACGACTAAACGTATTTCCTTGTATAAACCAGTCGGCTGCTTTTTCTTGAGACCAAATATTAGAAGTAACTCCAAGCAAAAAAAATAATGAAGTTGCAGTGAGTATAGAAAATCTATTTTTGTTCATCGAGAGTTTAATTAGTATGACAGATCGTTTATGGAGTTTAATATATAATTATACAGTATTTATTTAAACTGAAGAAAAGAATGTAGCGTCGTTAATTTCTTTAGAAGACTTTAGTCATAAGTCCGGCTTTCTGTTATCCAGTAACGCTCTGACCTTTTCTCCAATTCTATATGGCAATCGAAAGCGTCTGATAACTTAGGTCCTGTCAGCATTTTATTTTTGCTTCCATGAGAAAATATGGTTCCATTTTTGAGAAAAAGCACGTGAGTTGTTAGTGGAAGGATTTCATCTATATGATGGGTAACATAGATTAATTGCGTTTTTATTTTAGCAAGCTTTTCCAAGGTTTTTAAAAAACGTTCTCTTGTTGGAATATCTAATCCAGCGCAAGGCTCATCTAGTATTAATAAATCTGGACGGTTGACTAGTGCTCTAGCCAAAAGAAGGCGACGAGCCTCTCCATACGATATTCTTCCAATAGGTTCATCTCTTAAGTTTTGGATGTCTAAAAATTCTATCCAATAATTTGCTATTTCTTTCTGTTTTTGGGTGGCTTTTTTATATAGTCCTATTGAAGAAAAAAAACCTGATACAACCACATCGCTGCCAATTGTAGAGGGTGCATACCTTTCCTGATAATCTGCAGAGACAAAGCCAATTCGTTTTCTAGCATCGTTAAGTGGACCATGTTCCTCATTTCCGAACCATCTTACTTCTCCACCATCAATGGGGATCAATTCACCGAATATGAGTTTCATAAAAGAGGTCTTTCCTGCACCATTAACTCCCACGACAGCCCAGTTTTCTTCATGTTTCATGGTCCAGTCGATAGAGTGAAGAACCTGTTTACTATTTAAAAAAACATCTGCTTTGCTAATGCGTATAAGCCAGTTCATTTTAAAATTATAGAATATTATTGAGTGGATATTTTTTTTCAGTGGATTCTTGGTTGTCTATATTTTTGTGAGACCCTCCCATTAGCTCCACTATAGGGTCTCCTTCTTTGTAATACTGGATAATGTTTATCGATGCATAGGGTTGGTTCATGCGGAAAAGATTTTTAACAGAAATCTTGAGTATGTGCGCTAGGATAATGCGTATAACCCCACCATGACAAAATATGACGATAGTATCATCAGGATGTTTAGCGATAATAGTCTTAAATTTTGGTATCACCCGGTCTCTAAGTTGAAAAAATGATTCTCCGCCTTCAACATGAAATAGTTCTAAATTATTGAGTCTTTCCTTGAGCCTTCCAGGATGTTTGCGATTGATATCAGCGATACTCAATCCTTCCCAGTCGCCAAACGCTAATTCGCGCAGGTTTTTATAAGGAATATGCCTTAGGTTGTGTTTGTCTGCAATGCATTTAGCACCTATTTGAGCTCTTTTAAGGTCACTACTATAAACAGCTTTAATTGGAGTTGTTTTTAAAGCTTCAGCAATACAAAGGCTTTGTTTCAATCCATTTTTAGATAGGTCAACATTATAATGCCCATTGAAACAAATTTTTTGGGCATTGGTGGTTTCACCATGTCTTATAAGATAAATTCGGCAGGCTTTTTTGCCATTCATTGTGATCTAATTTAAACGGACAGTATTTTTTGGCAAAAAAAAATGACAAGCTCGGAAGCTTGTCATTTTCATTGAAGCTAGTTTATCGTTGCCTAGTGACCAGAAGCAGCAGGCGCTCCTGAAGACCAAAGATAGAAAAAATCTAATCCTTGAACTGACATAAGTCCCCAATTAATGAAGAAATAATAACTACACATTACTATAAATGCAATTAAAAACCACGTTATGGACTTACCGGTTATGAATTTCTTTTCTTCAAATTCCACAATTGCCCCCTTTAGAGTTTAGCAAACCAATTTTATTTAAGCCGCCTTCACTTATCTCCACACTGAAGCGAACCAGTAAAAAAACCACAAACACCACATAACAGTTCCGATGTAGATCCACGGGCCGGCTTTTTCCTTAAGTTTCTCTAAATCCATTGAAATGCCCCTAAAATAAAAGTGTTAAATATTAAAACAAATTACCCTTGACAGTTGTAAATTTTGGGTGCTATTTTGACTCAAATCAATCTTCATGAGGTAAAGCATGTCCAGTAAAGACGGAAAAATCTTCGACAATATAGTTTATATAGGCCTTGGAGTTAACGCTCTAACCGCCCTTTATTTATTACTGATGTATTTTGAGATCATTTAATTCGCAAAAACTTTACCACAGGGCTTTAAAAAGTGTCAAGGAGAAAACCCCCCAGAGACCATAATTCGAATGTCCCATACTCCTTATATCCATCAGCAATTTTTCCTGTTTTACGGCTCATCGGTGTAGTGTTTTTATTTGAGCTATGTTTTAGGATAAACCACGTAAAGCATTAGGTAGACTAGGGTACTAGTTACTAAAATTAGAGAAAAAATTATCATAGTGGCTCTACCTAGAATTCGGTGCCGTTTAGCACCGTTGGGGAGAGATTTTTCGATAAATTTTTCTAGGAAAACAACCAGGGCAATGACGCCAAAAATGATTGCCCAAGCGAGACTAGCAGCAAAAGATTTATCACGTATAAAAGTAAGCACTAACTGATTCCCCGCCCAGAGTGAAGCAAGAATAACCATAGTTGATTTGAATACTTTGGGACTTGATTTTAATTCCCTGCTTTGGAGAACATACTCACCATCAATCTTGTCACATGCACGAAATCCCTGAAAAATCATGTAGATAGAAAATATTAGTCCAAGGCAGACTAAAATAAGGTGCGTAGTTAAAATTGGTACAAATACATTTTTGTAGACCTCTTCTGGACCACCAAACCCTTCTTTCCCCTCAAGAGTCAATACGCCCAATTGGCGAGCATAGTAGTAGCCGATAAAATAAATTAACATCGAAACCATCGATAAAAAAATTAGCTTATGGTGCTGGGTACCGAGCCCCTTTTTAGCCAACACCCAGGCATAGAGAAACATTACGGTAAAAAGTACTGCGAGTAGATAGCTGAGGTCGGCACCAAAGGTGCCAGAGGGGGCTAAAAAACCAGGTTTTGCAAGCAACTCTTTCATAATATTAACGGGATAAGGAAAGCTAGTTACTCAAGCTTTGCAAACTTTTAGTATGGAGATAATATAAAGCACTCCAGTTAGGTTTACCTTGATGTTATTTTCTTTCTAGAAGCCAAGTTCCTCCATAGAATTCAACCGCCCCTAATACTGAAAGATAAAGAAGAGGTTCCATTTTTGACTGGCCAAAAAATAATATAACTACTGAAGTGATTGTGGCAAGACCTAATAATTGTAATGCTCTTCCTATGTAATAGGCTAATCGTTTCATTAGTGTTTAAATTGCCATTTTTGCCTTCACCTGTTTATTGGCATCAATTAATTGCTCAATATTTTTTTGGGCAAAGCTTTTGGTTGATTCTAGAACTAGGTAAAGAGCTATGCTTCCCTGGGGTGTTAAAGCACCTTTTATTTCTTGAAGAGACTTCTTGCCTGCTTCCGAATCCAGGGTTTTTATTTTTTCTAATATTTCCTTATCGTTATAAAGGTCATCTAAGGGATAACGATAAAGCAGCTTTACATAATCTCTTTCTTTTTCAGTATTTTTGTTTGTGTCTAATAAAATATTTTCCATTTCCACAGAAAATGGCTTAAGTTTAAGACTTGTAACTATTTTTTTGATTTCTTTGAAATAATTTTTCATATGGCTATCCCCTTTTAGTTCGTCTTGAGGAATCTTCGAACTAATTTCAAACTGGATACTCTCATCAACCACTTTAGCACGGCTTATTTCATAAGTGATATTGTCATGGTTGAAACGGCGTCCTTTTTTTTCGTTATATTTTTTTTGCATCTCGATCACTAGAGACTCTAGAGCCTTCCCTGCATATCTAGTAAAAAGGATATTTTTTAATGTTGCCATAAAACTTCCTCCAAAGTAAAAATTTGAGCTTATATTAAAACTTGAAATTAGATTGTCAATTGTGCGAGCTAAAATAGCATGTCCATTATCACTTGAACACATCTAATTTATTTTTTCGAATCAATGAGAATGGATTTTGGTGGTAGGTTTTTCTTAGCCAGAAGTTGGTTTGATAAATTGATTAGAACCGTCCCCTTGGTATACATACTGCATCTTAATACACCCAGTCTCCTTATTGGTGCAGTAAAAATCAAGAAATTTAACTTTCACATATTGGTTGTCAGCAGTTTTCACAGCATAGGTATTTGGTTTGGCCGAGAGTCTGTGAGTTAGATAATTATATGAGTACCATTTTAAAAGAATAGGGTTTTCTGTGTCAGTTTTTGTGGCGATATCTGGGGTATAGTTGTCTTGCGGAACATCTACAACTTGGTCAAAATTAAGCTTCCCTAAATTGATCAAACCAGCCTTGCCAAACTTATTCGTAGCGCCTCCATTGGAGATAACTTTACTTCTGCGGAATGCTAAATCCCATTCTAGCGATGTCCTGTCATGAATATCAACTACATTTCCTCTAGAAAAATCAAAGTATACCCAATCGTTTTCAGATGATGCATTTATTACTGTTAGTTTTGTCTCTATAAGGTTTGATGGTTTTGAGCCTTTTATTGTTTGGGCGTGACCACTGTTACTTATTGGGACAACGCCCTCTTTTGGAAGGTTTACACTCGGTGAATCGGCAAAATTTTCCAGTTGGACCATTTTAATGGGTACCCAGTAAAGTCCGATTAACAGAATACTGATGCATAGGTTAAGGATAAATAAACTCCGCCAAAGTTTCTTTTTTTTAAAAGTCTGTTCCGCTAATGGTTTTGTCGTTTGAGCCGTTGGTTTAAATTGTTCGGTATTTGTCATGGTTTGGTTGTGATTGGCGTTATTCTCAGTTTATACGTTTATTATTGACGTGGAATGCTTTTAATATTTTTTTCATAGCTTCCTGAGAGAGTTGTTTTTCGCTCAACCATTTTCCCCTTGCATTTAAAAGTCCGGTGGGCTGCGATCCAACAAAACGCGCACCCCAGAGCACCTTTCCCGTTCGCGTGCTGATTAAAAATGATCCAAATTCGATACTGCTGCCCAAACTACTTTTTATCTCCCCGTTTTGATTTTGGTACGAGTTTGTATATTTAGAAACAGCTCCGATAATTACTGCATCAATTTCATTATTTGAATGAGGAAGATTAGGAATGATTGGTTGCTTATCTATGTTGGTTGATCCAGTTTGATTTTTTTTATCAATGGGAAGTTGAGCAATGATTTTTAGTCGGGTATCACCACCTTCCATAAGAGGCGGAATGATGAAATAGTTCTTTATTGATTGAAGTTCACGAGAAACTTGTTTGGCTAATATGTCGCCAGCATTTTTATTTTTGAATAACCCTGTCGTTTTATTTTCAAAACTTAAAATACCTATCCTTCTGATTAGGCGGAAGGCCTCCTTATCAAAAACTTTGCTTTGGATCTGGTTTTCTGGGTCAATTTCAAGTAATTGTTGATAATAAACTGGAAAAGGCTGATTGTCGGACAATTTTTTTATATAATTAGGGATGGGGTGTGCTGCATTGATATTATTATTAAAGTTTGTATTCAAAGATTGGTGTGATATCGGAGGCATATCATTTTTAGGGTGAAACTCAGGGAAAGTTGGGAATTCTGCCTGTCCTGTTTCGTAAGCGTCTCCCGTTGGAATAGCACTGACATCTGAAATAAATAAAGGGTAGGCGCTAATAAAAAATCCTAAAAATAATATAAGTTGAACTGGATAAGAAAAAATTTTCACTAAATACAAGCTCCCTGCCTGTAATCGATATCAGTATTTTAAATCACATGTATTTTAAAAGTTAAATCATTAATCAATCAACTTTTTAAAATTTAACTACCAGTGATTTAAATGTTACTAATTTTTTAATTAATTATAACCCATCAAAATGTTATAAATCTAATAGTAATATAGCATAGGAAATCGTTAATTTAACGGTATTTCTAGATAAATCAAACAACTAGATTCCATTAATCCATTTAGATATGATATTGGATTGTAGTTAAATGGTCATAATTATCCCTTATTTAAGAGTAGTAGGCATTTGATGAACGTTCCATTAAACCGCGCATTTGAATGGATTTCGCAGGATTTGCAGCCTTTTATTTTGGGCTTTCTTGTGTTAACAGCTTTCACCCGTTTTTTCTACATTTTGTGGCCTAAGTTGATAGTTTTTAAGCAGGTTCCTTACGAGGATAGGCTAAACAATCCCTTTAAAAGATTATGGAATACAATTCGCATTGCTATTTTTCAAAGCAAAATGTTCAAGGATACTAAGTCAGGATTAATGCATGCTCTTATTTTTTGGGGTTTTCTGGTGCTGCTTGCAAGAGCCCTGTGGTTTTTCTTTATTGGTTTTTTTCCTTTAGCTGAATTAAGCGCAGGCGTGTTCGAAATATTTTATACAGGGGTCAAAGACACTTTTATTTTATTTGTAATCTTAGCAACAAGTTATGCTTTGTATAGAAGAAGTATTGCAAGACCCAAAAGGCTTACTTTGTCGATAGAAGGCATAGTCATTCTTGTTCTTATTCTTTTGATAATGATCAGCGACATCCTTTTTGATGCAGGGTGGTTGGCGCGAAATCCGCAGCTATCTTTGCACGGTATTTGGATTGGTTCATTAATTGCGCCTATGTTATTGGTTTTTAGTAGTGACACTATTATCCAATTACACAATTTAGCTTATTGGGTGCATGTCGTTTGTATTTTGTATTTTTTAACATTACTTCCAAGGTCAAAACATTTACATATTATTACTTCGATTCCAAATGTATTTTTTTCGCGAGTTCCAAATAGCGGTAATGGTTTACATCGTATCGATTTTAATAATGAAAAACAGGAAAGTTATGGTATTTCCAATATAGAGGAGTTTTCCTGGAAAAACCTTCTTGATTTTCATAGCTGTACTGAATGCGGGAGATGCGATGTCGTGTGCCCGGCTCTTGAGAGTGGTAAGCCGCTATCACCAAAACAGCTAACTATAGACTTACGAGACCATCTCAATATAAAAACTCCATATTTAATAAATGATAGTTTAAAACCAAACAATGCCCCTCTTTTGTTGGGTGAGGTTATTAATGATGAGACACTCTGGTCTTGTACCACCTGTGGTGCTTGCGAGGAGGAGTGTCCTGTGATGATTGAATATGTAAATAAGGTAGTTAACTTGAGGCGCGGACTCGTTCTCATGGAAAATCGCTACCCTAAGGAATTAAGTAAAGCATTTAAATCTTTAGAAACTCAATCCAATCCATGGGGGTTTGGTAGTAATACCCGAGGAGACTGGGCAAAAGGTCTGAATATTAAAGTATGGGATAAATATAATCCTACAGAGTACCTATACTTTGTGGGCTGTAATGGGTCGTTTGACGATAGGGGTAAAAAAATTGCGATATCGGTGGTTAATTCCTTAAAATCTGCCGGGGTAGATTTTTCAATTCTTGGAAAAGATGAGGGCTGCACTGGTGATCCTGCAAGACGCGCAGGGAACGAATATCTTTTTGATATGCTTGCTTCAAAAAATGCTGAATTATTTAAAGAAAAATCTGTAGTAAAAATCGTTACCCATTGCCCGCACTGTTTTAATTCACTTAAAAACGAGTATGCAGAATTTGGCGTCGAACTTGATGTCATACATCATTCTGAATTGTTGGAGCATTTGATAAAAGAGGGGAAAACTATTGGTGAACAAAAAACTTCGGGGAATATTGTGTATCACGATTCCTGTTATTTAGGTAGGCATAACGAAGTTTATGACGCTCCTCGAACAGTAGCTGCCCGTAGTTCCGAGTCTGGCAAAGTACTTGACGTCGAAGCTAGTAGGGAGCGTGGTACCTGCTGTGGGGCAGGTGGAGGGAGGTTTTTGATGGAAGAGACAGGGACACGTATGAGTCATCAACGTATTGACCAGCTTTTGGAGTCTAACCCAGACACTATTGCCGTATCCTGCCCATTTTGTGTTCTTATGTTAGAGGATGGTCTCAAAGCTAAAAATCTGCAGGATAAAGTAAAGGTTAGGGATATATCAGAGTTGGCTAATGAACTGTAACATTTAACTCTACTGGTTGTGATAGAATATCCCTCCTTTCAACTGATTTCTTAACAAAAAATTTTATGAAGAACGAAAATAACTCTGATTTAATTACTTCCAATTTTATTCGAGAAATTGTTAAGCAAGATATAGCATCGAATAAATGGGAAGGTCGTGTCTTCACTCGTTTTCCACCGGAACCAAACGGGTTTCTTCATATTGGTCATGCTAAATCAATATGCCTCAACTTTGGTCTTGCAACCGAGTTTGGTGGAACATGCAATCTGCGCTTTGATGATACCAATCCTATCAAAGAGGATGATATCTATGTGCAGTCTATGATTGAAGATGTCAGGTGGCTTGGTTTTGAATGGGGAGATAAAATACATTATACGTCAGAATATTTTGATCAATTATGCGACTTTGCGATGAGTTTGATTAAAGGAGGTTCAGCTTACGTAGATGATCTAAATGCCAATGAGATCAGAGAGTATCGTGGCACGCTGACTAAAGCCGGTATAGATAGTCCGTTTCGGGGCCGTTCTGTAGCAGAAAACCTAGGTTTATTTGTGCGAATGAAAAATGGTGAGTTTCCCGATGGTACCAAAGTACTTCGAGCAAAAATAGATATGGCTTCAGCTAATCTTAATATGCGAGACCCAGTTCTTTATCGTATTTTGAATACTCATCATCATCGGACGGGAGATACCTGGTGTATTTATCCAATGTATGACTTCGCACATGGTCAGTCCGATTCTATTGAGAAAATAACGCACTCTATCTGCACACTGGAATTCGAAGACCATCGGCCCCTTTATGATTGGATCATTGACAAACTCGGAATACATCATCCACAACAAATAGAATTTGCACGTCTTAACCTTGCGCACACTTTATTGAGTAAGCGTAAACTCTCAGGATTAGTCGATGAAGGTCACGTGTCTGGCTGGGATGACCCTAGAATGCCTACCATCGCAGGGATGAGGCGACGTGGCTACACACCCGAATCTATCCGTGATTTTTGCGAGCGTATAGGAGTTGCAAAAGCAAACTCTACGGTGGAGATTGCATTGCTCGAACATTGTTTGCGAGAAGACCTAAATAAAAAAGCCCTGCGGATGATGGCAGTTTTACGGCCCTTAAAATTAACTATCACAAATTATCCGGAAGGACAGGTGGAAGAACTCAACGCTGATAATAATCCAGGAGACCCAGCATCTGGGACTAGAGCGATCCCTTTCTCTGGCGAGCTATATATTGAGCAAGAGGATTTCATGGAAGATCCCCCAAAAAAGTTTTTTCGCCTCACACCGGGAAAAGAAGTAAGGCTCAAACATGCTTACATCATTAAATGCGAAGATGTAGTCAAAGACAGTAATGGGAATGTCACTGAATTGAGATGCACTTATGACCCTGACTCAAAAACGGGTGGTCCGACTGCATCCCGTAAGATAAAGGGTACTCTTCATTGGGTGTCAGTAAGACAATCAAAGAAGGCAGAAGTTCGAATATTTAAGCACCTATTCTTAAATGAAAACCCTGCTGATGATAAAGAGAGTACAGACTTAAAGTCAGCTCTCAATACAAAATCTTTAGAAATTTTAAAAGAGTGCAGGGTTGAACCAGCATTAGTTGAGTCAAAACCTGGTGACCGTTTTCAGTTTTTGCGTATGGGATATTTTTGTTCAGATTTAAAAGACTTTACACCAAGTACGCCAGTATTTAACCTAGCCGTGACATTACGCGATACCTGGGCAAAAATTAATAAATAAAATTAAGTAGAACTTTATAAAGAAAATGCCTAATTGTGGCTTTTCTTTTATTTTCTTAACTGCTTATATAAATATAAAATTTTGGAGTCTAAATGCAAGGCAGGTTAAAAAGTATTACAGAATCAAGGCAGTTTCAAATTTTCTTCATAGGAGTAATCCTTTTATCTGGGGTGGTGGTGGGTTTGGATTCGTATCCTAAAATCTCGGCTCAATATGGCAGAATATTGCATGTTTTGGATAATATTATTTTATGGCTTTTTGTCTTTGAAATTGTTGTCAAAATGATTTCACTTGAAAGTAAATTTCTTGAGTTTTTTAAGGATGGCTGGAATACATTTGATTTTATAATTGTTGGTGCCTGTTTTCTGCCATTTACTGGTCAGTCCGTCATCGTATTGAGACTTCTTAGGGTATTGAGAATTGTCCGTCTAGTTGGCACAGTCCCAGAGTTAAAGTTAATTGTAAATACACTTTTAAAATGTATTCCATCCATATGTTATATCGGTGCTTTATTATCGATCCTCTTTTATATTTATGCATGTTTAGGGACATTCTTATTTCGCGCTAATGACCCTATTCACTTTGAAAGTCTTCACATATCGCTACTAAGTCTTTTCCGGGTGGCAACTCTAGAGGACTGGACGGATATAATGTATACCGCAATATATGGATGTCAGAATTATGGTTACTCAGGATTTCAGGAATTGTGTAAGAGTTCAGAGGCATTTCCATTTTTGGGTTGGTTTTACTTTGTAAGTTTTGTCTTACTGGCAACATTTGTTTTTCTCAATCTTTTGATTGGTGTCATAATTAGTAATATGGATGATATAAAGGAAAAGGAGCGGCTGAGGCTAGATCCTGACCTGGCAAAGCTAGGGAACTCTGAAGCTAATGTTAAAATATTACTAAATAAAATTAAAAAAGATATGGCTTTACTAGAATCACACATATCTACTCTAGAAAATGTGGAGGAGCGTAGATTAAAAAATCAACTGTAAGTATTTCCCCGCAGGTTCAAATAGGTTATCAGGTAAAATAAAATAAACTAAGGGTTCGAATTATTAGTGCTAAAAAATAAAATTCCCCCGACAAATGAATGTCGAGGGAGAAGGTGAGTAAAGTGGCGGTGAAGTTAATCGTAGTCTATTAAATCGTTATAGGTAATTGGAAACTTTCCTACCTCTTTAATTTCTTTCCATCCACCCGTTTTTATCTTAAATGGTAAGTTGTTGATATCTTTTGTTTTTATGGGGGATAGCCCTTTGGCAATGTGATCTCTAAGGGGTATGTCTGCTTTATCTTGTGAAGTATCCATAAAGTTCTCCTTTATCATGATGATGGGAGGGTATGGTTAAATTAAGCCCTATCTTTTTAGATTATATTCCTTTGCTAAAGAACTAAAACTAAGAACTAGATACCTATATCTAGTGTTAATGATATAAAGTATATACAATATATTGAGTTGTCAAACAAAAAATATAACGAATTATATTTTTAATATACTGATATTTAAGTGTTTAGCGTGATTTAGGTTTGCTAGAGTCTGACTATGATAGATAGTAACCTATTTATGAAGAGTGGTTTTTTAAAAAGGCATTATTTCGAGATAGTCTTTAAAATAAGGCTTATGACTGATCCTAAAGGAATGGAGTGTTTTTTTAATTTATTCGCAAAGCAAGTTAGTTACAACTTTTTTCTATGAAGCCGACGCCTTCATTTAAACGTTTGAGAGTAGTAGTTTTTCCAAGTAGTAATATGACGTCATAAATTCCAGGACTAGCGGTGCTCCCGGTAAGTGCTACACGAACTGGTTGTGCTAATTTCCCCAGTTTAAGTCCAGCTTCTTCTGCTACTTTTTTCAATAAATTTTCTAGAGGGTCATGTTCGAAGAGGGTCATATCATTGATACCGGTGATTAGTTTTTCGATATGTGGTTTTATTTCCTTGTTAAGAAACTTATCTCTCGCCTTTTCATCAAATGTAAGATCTTTTTTGAAGTAGAAGGCAGATTTTTGCGCCATCTCGATCAGTGTTTGGGATCTTTGGTTTAGCGATGGAATAGGTTTTGCTATTTCTTTTATGCTTAGACCGTGTTGCTCAATTAACACGCCTTCCTTAATTAAAAAAGGCTCCAATTGCTCTGCTAGCTTGATCGGATCTGTGTTTTGGATGTATTGCTGATTCAACCATTGGAGTTTTTCAGGGTTAAATATTGCTGCAGAAGTGGTGATATTTTCTAATGAGAAATGCTGTGTCATCTCCTGCCTAGAGAAGATTTCTTGATCGCCATGAGACCAACCTAGCCTAGCCAGATAGTTGATGACAGCCTCGGGCAAGTATCCCATATCGCGATAAGCAAGAACTGAGGTAGCTCCATGACGTTTACTGAGACGAGTTTTATCTGGCCCTAGAATCATTGAAATATGTGCAAACTCTGGACGAGGTAAGCCAAGTCCATCATAAAGCAAAGCTTGTCTAGGTGTGTTTGATAAGTGGTCATCACCTCGAATGACATGAGTGATCCCCATATCGCCGTCATCAACGACAACAACAAAATTATATGTAGGGGAGCCGTCTGTTCGGAGAATAATTAAATCATCCAATTCTTCATTTTGAAAAACCACGTTGCCTCGGAGAATATCTTTGATGGTGACAGCACCTTCTAGTGGAACTTTGAAACGGATAACAAAAGGCACTCCATCGGGTGTTTCTGATAGATCACGGCAAGTGCCGTCGTATTTTGGTTTGAGGCCTTTGGCTTGTGCCTCTTTACGCTTTTGATCCAGTACTTCCGTTGTACAAAAACAGGGGTAAGCTTTATTGGCACTTATAAGTTGTTCCACCTTTTCTTTGTAGATAGACTGACGTTCGGTCTGACGAAATGGCCCCTCGTCACAGTCCAGTCCTAACCACTTCATTGACTCAAGGATTTCTCTGATCGACTCATCGGTCGAGCGAGATGCATCCGTATCTTCGATGCGTAATATAAATGTCCCCTTATTGTGATGAGCGAATAGCCAATTAAATAAGGCCGTTCGAACTCCGCCAATATGAAGATATCCTGTTGGGCTAGGGGCAAAACGAACTCTAACTGGAGCAGTCATAAGTAAGGATTGTAAGAGTGTTTATCAAGGTGATCTAATTTGTCATTTTAGTGAGAGCGTGACAATACATCTAGTTAGCAGAAAAATACAGTATAAAGTAGTTTCCTTATTTAAGGGTCAGTTTGAAATTTTTATTAGTTTAATCTTAAAAGTGAGCGATTTTCCAGCCAAGGGATGATTCATGTCTATGACGATATGCTTTTTTGTGACTTCTGTGATCATTGCTCTTCTTGTTGATCCTCCGGGGCCTCCACCCATCATGAGCCCCATTCCTGGTTTGGGTTTAGGCTCAGGTGGCAATCCAGAGCGCAACACTTTAT
>CAJJDL010000123.1 GCA_905182935.1 uncultured Nitrospinaceae bacterium
TGATGCTTGAAGGAAATCAGACTGCTGAACAAGCAGCAGCCAAAGCTCAGGCCAAGTGGATCGCTGAGTTTGAAGCTATTATTAAAATTTAATTGTAGAGCGGCGTAATACAAAGTATTGCGTCGCTATTAAAAGGCTTACCTCAACTATCCATTTTTCTAATCTAACAAATCCATACAGGTAATTGCTGAAGATACTTGATTATTTCTTATCTTTACCCATTAGTGCTTGATGGGGGGCAATTCAATTGTTTGCCCATAAAGCAGAAAACAATTGAATGCTCTCTTTTACCATAGAAAGATTTTTCAATGCACGAATTTTTTACCAAGGCCACAAATTTATTATAAAATTACTTTTTTAAAAGTTATTTGAAATACTCAATGTCAATAAATATGAGAATTAAATTGCTTAGAACTTGGTGATCAATAGCATTGACATTATAATTTTTGGAAACTTGTGAAAAAATTATCTTATTGCAAGTTCTGCTAAAAATTCTTTACAAAGTTATATAAATTCTTAAATTTAGCTAATATGTTTTTACCCATAAAAGAATCAATTCAGTTTATTTCGTATGATACTAAGCGTGCCATTACTCCTTACCTTTATATGGCACCTACAATCACTCTTTTGACTTCACTGATGCTTTTACCAATGATTGTTGTTTTCCGTTATTCACTTTTTGATAACGTCATAATGAACAAAAATCCTACCTTTGTGGGACTTGAGAATTATCAAAAATTATTTTCAAACGCGACGTTCTGGATATCCTTAGAAAACACTCTATATTTCACGTTCATGAGCGTTATCTTTCATCTCCTTATCGGAATGACATTTGCTTTGATGTTAAATTCCAAAGTAATAAATTCAACAATCCAAACTATCTTAAGAGTTTTCTATATAATGCCGTGGCTTTTCACCGCGGTCATCATCGCTATCATTTGGCGTTTACTGTTGGACCCGAGTGGCGTAAT
This sequence comes from uncultured Nitrospinaceae bacterium, assembly GCA_905182935.1. GTDB lineage: Bacteria > Nitrospinota > Nitrospinia > Nitrospinales > VA-1 > Nitromaritima. The sequence goes on from CAJJDL010000123.1 coordinate 972, forward strand.
AAACTATCTATTGATAGATTTTGGAATAACTGAAAACAATATAGAGTGGTTCTCATCCTCGGCAACTGCAATTCACGCCGTAACTTTCGTAAATATTTGGGCTGGATATCCATTATATATGGTCAGCCTGCTTGCGGGGCTCCAAGGAGTATCCACAGAATTATATGAGGCTGCAAGCATTGATGGTTCAAATGAATTTCAGAAATTCTGGTACATAACCATCCCACATCTAAAGCCAATAATAATTAGTATCGCAATGCTTGACTTCATATGGACTATGCAAGTGTTCCCTCTCGTCTGGATGACTACAGGTGGAGGCCCTATTCATGCTACCGAGATGTTGAGCACCTTTACATATAAATTAGCTTTCAGTAGGTACAAGTTTTCTCTAGCTTCTGCAAGCGCTGTGATCATCCTGTTACTATCAATGAGTGTAACGTACTTCTATATCAAATATCAGAAATCTGTAGATTAAAGTATGGCAAAACCATTTAGCTTTCTTAACATCATAACCTATTTAGGGCTTGCAATTGGCCTTGTATATGCGTGTTTCCCTGTCCTATGGATGCTCTTTAGTTCCCTTAAATCCAACAGAGAAATTTTTTCTTTACCACCTGAATTATTTCCAAAGGAATACACTCTGAAGGCGTATTATAGTATTTTCAGTAGTCCGATGAAAGTCCGGTTCTTTCTTAACAGCTATCTTGTAGCGACAGTGGTTACACTTCTCACATTGTTTGTGGCTATTTTGGCAGGGTACAGCTTCAGCCGACATTCTTTCAAGCTGAAGAAACCGTTGAATCTTTTCATCATCAGTACCCAGACAGTTCCACCGATCTCACTCCTGATTCCTTACTTCGGAATTGTGGTTGCATTTCGGATGTATGACACGTATTTTGCTTTGATTTTTACGTACATGGTTTTTACCTTACCCTATGCTATCCTTCTGATGACAGGTTACTTCAACACTTTACCTAAAGAACTTGACGAAGCTGTAATAATTGATGGAGGTTCAAGCTTTACTGCTCTCTGGCGTGTGCTTGTACCAGTCTCGATTCCAGGCATTGTCGCAACTGGCGTCTATACATTTCTACTCTCTTGGAATGAATTCCTTTTTGCTCTAACTCTCACCAAGTCAACGGAGATGCGAACTGTACCCATCGGCATTCAGCTCTTGATGGGACAACACTCTTATGAATGGAATGAAATGATGGCGATGAGCATACTGGGTTCGTTTCCTGTTCTTATAATGTACATGGTGGCCCAGCGGTATTTCCTCGAAGGTTTGACTGCCGGTTCAGTTAAAAATTGATGAGATACCAAATTACCTGATATACGAAAGACTATCTAAGACAACAATCTATAATTTTTTATTATGAATATTAACTAAAATCCAATATATTGATCCTTTGGTTATTATTAATAGATTGAATTAATATAATAATCTCTCTCACCTCTCAATACTTATTTTAAATTATGTAAAGTAATAAATGAAATGATTAAAAACAGTATCAAAAATTCATTCCCTCGGTTTCCTTGGGAATTCATTTTCTGAACGCTTTGCTGTCAAAATGGACGGAATGCGTCTCAGTTCGGAAAGAAGGAACAATAACGTTCCCTAAGTTATAACCAATTCCTACAACATTCAATGAAAGTAAATACAATGGAAAAAAGCCTAGATATAAAACTGAAAAAAACTGTCCAAGGAAATTATAAGCCTTCTGATTTCATCATTGCTGATGCTAAGGATGGTGATATGGGAGGTGGGATAACAGCATTTGGTCAAGTACCTGAAGATCCTAGCCGATCAAAATCATATACGGGCCATTT
>CAJJDL010000124.1 GCA_905182935.1 uncultured Nitrospinaceae bacterium
TTGCAGTACCGACTATCTTTAAAATGAGATATGTACGTTTCAGTTGATTTGCAATAAGGACAGTATTGGTAGGACTTTTTCAATAATAATTCATTGGGTTCCAGTTTATAAAGCATGATGGCTCTCCTGTTTGAAAGGCTCGAATATTTTCTTATCGATTAATTAATTAAAATTCTTAAGAGAATCGGCATTTTATGGGAGCGATTGGGAACCTTTTGCTTCACTATTATATAGAGCTAGTCTTCTTTATTAAATTTAGCAAGCACATGCCCAACGAATTATTCGCAACCTCTGTGAAAAAAAGGTTGAATATACCCCCACTTTACCTTTATAAGGTTCAAGCACAATTATCATGCAACATATGATAAATTGGTAAAGAATCGCCATCGCCTGTTGTAAATCCATCAATTTTTAATTTTTAATCGATTTATTGGAGAGATATGAGTTTTAAAAGTGAATTAGGCAAGCAGGTTCTTATTCTTGATGGAGCCATGGGAACCATGGTCCAGAATCTGGAATTGAGTGATGCTGCATTCGGGGGTCCCGCATTTAAAATGCTGACCGATCTGTTGGTTTTTTCCCGCCCTGAAGACTTGGAAGGGATCCACCTTGAATACCTTAAGGCGGGTGCGAACTTAATTGAAACGGATACCTTTGGCGCGTCACCTTTACGGTTAAAGGAGTTTGATTTTTCTAAATTTGATCCTTCGGATTTAAAATCTATACCGAATCAACTCGATATTAAAACCTGTTCGTTGGAATCGCTGACGCTTCACCTTAATATTGAAGGGTGCCGCATTGCTAAAAGAGCGATAGAAGAATACCGCACTCAATCAGATTATGATGGTAGGCCTTTGTATGTGGCAGGATCGATCGGGCCCTCCAACTATGTAGTTTCAAGTACCCAAGCCAATTTAAACAAGGGTACCTTTGATCAAATCGTTGATAATTTTTATTACCAGGTTTTAGGTCTCATTGAAGGGGGTGCCGACGTTCTTTTGATTGAAACCCAGCAAGATATTCTAGAAACCAAGGCGATCATTATAGGAGCCAATAAAGCCTTTGCTGAAAAGAAAATAAGACTCCCTATGATTGTTCAGGCGACTGTTGATGTGTTTTCAAAGATGCAGATATTCAATACGGATATCCATGCTGCCTATACTGCCGTGTCGGGTATGGGAATAGATGTATTTGGTATTAACTGCAATGTCGGCCCCAAGGAGATGGAGACCACGGTAGAAAAATTAAGTCGCTTTTGCAGACACCCTATTTCAGTGGTACCTAATGCAGGGCAGCCAATTTCAGAAGATGGTCAGACCTGTTACAAACTATCGCCTGAAGATATGGCTAATACTATGGAGCCCTTTGTCCGTGAACATGGAGTGGCTATTGTGGGGGGGTGCTGCGGTACGACACCCGCTCATATCAAAGCGCTGCGGGAGAAACTAAATGGTGTCGTTCCGGCATTAAGGCAACCAGACGAAAAAATTTATGTTTCGGGTCCTCAGGAGGTTTCTGCTATCGATAGTTCCAAGGGGCTCTTGCGTATTGGTGAACGTCTTAATGTTCGCGGTAGCAGGCTAGTACAAGATGCAGTAGAGAGTGAAGGCGAAATCTCCATGCAGGTTTTAGAGGAGGTTGTCAACGAGCAGGTCAGGGACTTAGGAATTGAAATCATAGATATATGCATGGACAGTAATATAGTCGAGACCGAAGATGTTCTACCTAAAATTATCTATGGGCTCACCAGTGATTTTAAGGGAGTCATGTGCCTCGATTCTTTTTCCGTGGAGGCCTTGGATAAAGCGGTCAAGAGTTATCCCGGTCGACCGATCATCAACTCAATCAGTCTTGAAGAATATAAGAAAGGTGAAAGTAAACTCGATGCCGTACTTTCATGCACCAGCGGTCACGGAGCGATTTATATCGCCCTGGTAAATGGCCCTGAAGGACCGGCTCAAACTGCTGATGAAAAATATAATCTAGCTGCAGAAATTGTCAAGCAGGCGGGTGAAAAATATGGTGTGACACCCGATCAAATTTTAATTGATGTGAACGCATATCCTATCGGAAGTGAATCCATTGAAGGGCTTAACTTTTGTGCTGAGACACTTAAAAGCCTGCCGCGTATTAAAAACATTCACCCGGACCTAAAAACTTCTATCGGTGTTGGTAACCTGACTAATGGTCTAGCAAAGAAGCCATACATGAGAAAGGTTCTTACTAGCGTATTTTTAGATGAGGCTCGAAAAGCTGGGCTCGATTGCGCCATATTAAACCCAAATCATTATGTGCCAGTGGAGAGTCTGCCTGCCGACGATGTTGTGCTTGCTATTAAGGTAATCCTCGAGCGTGATATGGGTGCCTTTGATGAACTGGAAGAAATTGCCCTTACCAAAAAAACAGGTGTGAAACAAAAAAAAGTGGATTATGCGGATCTGTCCACTGAAGAGAGTATTTGCACCAAAATTAAGGATGGTTTTAAACAAAAAGAAGAAGGGGTGATAGAGAAAGAGGGTGCCAAATTTTCATACCGTGATCATATTGTGTTGGAAGTTTCTGAGGTTATGGGACGACACGAACCCTTGGATTTTGTCAGCGGTTATCTCATGAAGAGCATGCGTGAGTTGGGGGACGCATTTGGTAGAGGCGAAGTAAGCCTGCCCCATTTACTTAAAAGTGCAGATGTAATGCGTAATGCTATGGAATTTTTGGAGTGGTTCATGCGTTTGAAAAGCGGTGTGAATCCTGAAGATGAGATTCAATATAAAGGGACCGTGGTCATTGGCACCGTTTATCAGGATGTGCATAGTATCGGTAAGGACTTGGCTAAGACGCTGCTTGAAAACTATGGTTATCGCGTGATTGATCTTGGCGTGCAAGTCCCGCTAGAAAAATTTATTGAGACAGCAAAAAAAGAAAATGCTGATGCCATTGGCATGAGCGCTTTGTTGGTGCAAACATCCAATCACATGATCACCATTGCTAAAATGCTAAAAGACAAGTCTTTTAATATTCCTATTCTGATTGGTGGTGCTCCTGTTAACTCGAGGCACGCCGGTTATGTTGCGATGAGTGGCCAAGATGATACAAATAATATTTTAAATAATGTTTTTTATTGTCAAAGTGGAATGGATGGTGTGAATATAATGAACCGCTTAAAAGAAAAGAAAGGTCTCGTAGAGTTTTTTAGTAAGAACAAAGAAGATCTATTAAATGAATACAAACGTGCCAAGGGGATTAAAGAAAAACGAGACGAGCTTTTATCCACCTTACCAAGGAGAGTGGTCGGGTTTAAAAAACATGAAGTGCCAAGAGAAGGCTACGGATTACATAAGGTGGAATTTAAATTACAAAAATTGGCATCTGAAATCGATGACAAGAGTTTATTTTCTCTCAATTGGAAATATGGTAAGCAATCTTCATGGAAAGACAAATCGATTGATCTTAGTCAATTAAAACAATTAAAACAGGACTGGATTGAAAAAGCAGAATCGAATGGCTGGGTTACACCCAAGGCACGGTTCATTATTTTACCGGCTCAGTCTGACGGGGATGACGTGATACTTTATCATCCCGAAAATACAGAAAAAGAATTGGGGCGCATCTGTTTTTCTGTTTGCTTGGGCAAAGGGCAAAAAGATATATTTTCTACGGCGCAGTATTTTTATCCAAAATCTTCAGGGCAGATGGATGCGATTGGATTACAGATTACCACTGCGGGCAATGCATCCGAAAAAGCCATCGAGGTTTTTAAAAATGAAAATGATTCCGAGTCAGCATTATACTTACAGGGACTTTGCGATCGAGTCGCAGAAGATTTAGCAGAATATATTCATAACTTGATTCGATTGAGAGCTGGATACAAAAAAGGAAAACAGGGGCAGCGCTATAGCCCGGGTTATCCGGCGCTTACCGATTTATTAAATAATAAAGTGATTTGGGATATTTTAAACGCAGAAGATTTGGGCATACAAATGACGGATGCCAATGAATTTAATCCCCCCAGTACAACAGCCGCAGTTGTTTGTTTTCATGGCGATGCAAGTTACTCTTGATTCCGCTTTGAAAAGAATCATGCTCTGTGACTTTTTAGTAGTTAGGCCGCAAATGCATCAAGTTTTTACAAATTTACGCCGATAATATCATAATTATATTATTGGAAAAAAGTAAAAATCACAGCATATTATGGTGGTAATGGTTTGTTTTTATTCTTTGGGCGTTATTTGGCTGAATTAAAGGCTTGTTTTAAAAATACTGTTTGGTAGAATAAATCGATAAAGAATAGATACTGTTAATA
>CAJJDL010000125.1 GCA_905182935.1 uncultured Nitrospinaceae bacterium
CTAATAATGGAATACGAGTTGAATCTCAAGGTATCCGGTATATAGAGAACCGGAATAGGAAAATACTTTTCACAGAAAATCAAAAAAAAACTCAACCAATTTCAAGTGGAATGGCTAATATTATAACTAGTCTTCTGCAAAGCGTTGTTAAACAAGGAACTGCCAAAAAAGTTCGCTCCCTTGGTCGACCTACTGCAGGAAAAACTGGAACAACAAATAATTATGTAGATGCTTGGTTCATTGGATACACTCCAAAGCTATTAACAGGAGTATGGGTAGGGAAAGATAATGTCGAACCTTTAGGTAGAAACGAAACTGGTTCGCGTACAGCGATCCCTATCTGGTTGGAATTTATGAAAAGTTCATTAATCAATAAACCTATTTATAACTTCCCGACTTCGCCAGAAAACACGTTCGTCAAAGTGGACCCATCAACAGGTAATATTACCAACTCTAAAAACCCAAAAGGTTTTTTTGAAATTTTTTCTAATGATAATCTGCCAAAAGAAAATAGTTCAAACCAAAAAAGTGTACTTGCTAAGAATTTCTAATACCTATCCATAGAAATACGAATTGAGTTAGTTTTTTTTCAAACAAGATCCTACTACCGCCCAATGTAATTAATTTAATCGACTCCAAAAAAAGTATAGAAATTCAAAGGAGATCTAAATATCATTATAAATACTAATGATATTACACTGGTTGAATTAGGCTCTAAAAATGTAAATTTTAAACTATTAATTCTAGCTAAAAAATCGAAATCGAAAAATAAACCATATAGCAGCCACACCATCTTTCCAGCTTATTTTTTTACCTGCCGAATAATCTCTACCAGCATACGAGATTGGAACTTCATAAATGATGAATTTCTGTCTAGCTATTTTAGAAGTAAACTCAGGCTCAAATCCAAAACGATTACATTTAAGTGAAATAGAATCTAAGATACTTCGTCTAAATACTTTATAGCCTGTTTCCATATCCGTTAAATTTATATTGGTAAACATATTAGATAGAATAGTTAAAAATCTATTGCCCATAGAATGCCAGAAAAATAGCACCCTGTGCGGACCACCAAGAAATCGCGAACCGTAAACAACATCAGCTCGACCGTCGAGAATAGGTTCCAATAAAATTGGATAGTCTTTTGGATTATATTCCAGATCGGCATCCTGGATAATTATGATTTCACCTTCGGCTTTATTGAACCCAACGCGTAAAGCCTTTCCTTTTCCATAATTTTTGGATTGGTATATAATTTTAAATTGTTCCTTTTCTTCATATTTTTTGAGCAAACTTCGAGTCCCATCTGTGGAAGCATCGTCGACGATTATAATTTCCTTATCTAGTTTCACTGCATCCACTCGATGAATTAGTTCGCAGATAGTTTCACATTCATTAAAAACAGGAATGATTATTGATAATTTCACAGTAAACCACCTATAATAGTGCCCATATAAATCTAGTTAGCCTCTACTATTTTAGTTTTAACAATTTTCATAGTAAATAGTTTTTTATCTGCTTCTCCAGTTGGCAAAATTTCTGTTTCTCCAGAGGCTCCCATAAAATTACGTATTTTTAACAAGGCATCTTTAACTTGAATACGATTTTTTGCCCCAGAACGTATCGACTGAATATACATTTTTGCAACATCATATGACTGGGCCGATAACGTTGTAGGGTCCTCTGAAAATGTATTTTTATATTCTTTAATAAATTTAATGACGTCTGTCCTTTTTGATTGAGAATAAAAACCATCAACAAAATAACCTTTCTGAATATACTTACCAGTCATTTTGGTTAATTCTGGTGAATTCCACCCACTAGTCCCAAGTAACGTAGGTGTATTTATATTATAGAAAATAAGTTGAGGAACTATAAGTCCAATTTTATCAAATAAACCTGGGAGAAAAATCGCATCATAGCTCAACATTAATGATACTTTTAAGTTCTCAATCTCATTCTGTGATAAAAGTCCCATTTCTATTAAAGGCCGAGACATTAGACCATTATGACCTAACACCTCAGGTTCTAAATTATTTTTAACCTCATCAATAACTAAGCTCTTTAGCTTATCATCATCTATACCACCCATTTCAATAATCTGTTTTTTAAAGTCACTTTGCGAACGTTCATAAGAAACAACAAAAACCACTTCTCCTCCCAGAGATTCAATTTCTTCAATAAATGAATCTTTAAGTTCAAAGCCATATGACTCAAGTGGATAAAAAACAACAAATCTATACAAGCCCAACGTATTAACAGCATATTTAGCAATATATTTTCCTTGAAGTTCTCGTGTTACTACATTTCTAAAAACATAAGGACTCAGTTCTGCAAGACCCACAGATGATGCGCTAGGTGTAAATATTGGTAATCGATATATATCTGCAAGAGATGCCACTTTTTTTACAAATTTACTCCGAGCAGGACCCACAATGCCAATTATGTTTGGATCAATCGCGAGTTCTTGAACAATTTCTTCAATCGGTGCAGATTCTGAGTCTTTAGTAATAACTTCTAAATTTGTTCCATCCTGAGCCAAAAAAGTTTCATTAACTGCTAACTGAATTCCCTGAAGAATCTGTTGACCACTTGCAGCGGTTTCACCAGTTAAAGGCACAACTACTCCTAGCCGTATTTTATTTTCTTTATTTTTTTCAATTTTTTCCAGAGTAGATGAAATTATTAAACTTTGAGGATGATTTGGAAATAGCTGTAAATATTTTAAACTTAAATTTCGAAGTTGCTCTAAATTTCGTTCTTCTCTATAAATCGAAATCAACCTCAAGAGAATATGATCTAAAGGAAAGTCCGATGAATACTTTTCTGAAAGCCTGATTAAAGTAATTTTAGTAAGATTTTTCTCAATAATTAGGTCGATTAAATTTTTAGCCTTATCTCTTACATCTTCAACTTCACTTTTAAAATATATATCCTTTAATTTTTCGATCGATTTTTCATAATCAAATCGTTTTTCATCTAACCTCCCAAGATAGATCCTTGCTTGCCACTTTTTTTTATCATCTGGATGAGAAAATGCTACTTCCTTAAATATATTCTCTGCTGAATCATATTGTTCAAGCTCAAATAAGCATTGTGCCTGACCAAATTTTGCATCCTCTGCAAGCATTAAAACTGGAGAACGTTGCATAACCATTTCGTAGTAACGCAATGCTGTTGCAAAAGTTAGACTTTTTTGATGTATTTCACCCAATCGATATAAAGCTCTATTACTACGGTCTTTATTCGGTTTACCACTAAGGTAATTTTGATAAGAAAGTTGCGACTTCTTGAATTCACCTGAATAGAAAAAATGTTCCGCTTCTAAAAAGGAATCAATAAAATATTTTTTTCTCTCGTGTAATTCTTCTGCCATTACAGTGAAAGAAAAAAGAAAAATTAAAACTAGGCAAGATATTCCATTGACAATAAGGTTGGTTTTAGTTTTCATATTCTAACGAAGTATTTAAAACTCTATTTTTTATCTATTCCAGAACTAAATGTCTTTGAGTACATCTTTAAGCGAAGTGCATTAAGTCGGATAAATCCATCTGCATCATTCTGGCAATACCCTTCTCCTTCTTCAAATGTAACCACATTTTGGTCATAAAGTGATTTCTTTGCTTTTCGACCCATTACTGTGCAGTTTCCTTTATAAAGCTTAATGCGAACTGTGCCGGTAATCGTTTTCTGAGATTCATCAATCATTTTTTGAAGCAATACTCTCTCGGGAGAGAACCAAAAACCATTGTAGATCATCTTAGCGTATTGAGGAATTAAGGAGTCACGCAAAAACATAATCTCTCTATCCATAGTAATCGATTCAACAGCTCGATGAGCAGCATGAAGAATTGTACCACCAGGAGTTTCATATACACCACGTGACTTCATACCAACAAATCGATTTTCAACTATATCAATTCGGCCAATACCATTAGCACCACCATATTCATTCAATTGAACAAGAAGGTTTGCTGGGCTCATTCTTTCACCATCTATAGCGACAGGGTTTCCTTCTTCATATTCAACCTCTATAGTTGTCGCTCTATCCGGAGCAGATTCTGGAGAGACACTCAACATAAACATATTTTCTACAGGCTCTGTCCACGGATCTTCAAGAATTCCGCCTTCATAACTAATATGAAACAAATTCCGGTCCATACTATAAGGGTTATCTTTACTAACAGGAATAGGGATATTGTGATCTTTGGCATAATCCATAAGCACACTTCGAGATGTCAAATCCCACTCACGCCAAGGTGCAATGATTTTAATATCCGGGTTTAAATCTATATATGCTAGCTCAAAGCGAACCTGATCATTCCCTTTTCCTGTCGCGCCATGAGACACCCCATCAGCACCACATTGTTTTGCAATACGAATTTGTTCTTTAGCAATTAATGGGCGGGCAATCGACGTACCTAATAAATAACTTCCTTCATAAAAAGCATTGCCGCGAAGCATCGGAAA
>CAJJDL010000126.1 GCA_905182935.1 uncultured Nitrospinaceae bacterium
CTCGAACAATAGGATAGGATAGAAAGTAATTTTTTTCTGATATCCATGCGAATATTTTAAAGATTTTGATAGGATTTTGGGAAAATAATTCTGAAGATTCTTTGTCTAGTATGATTTGATTTTTAGAGTTTATATAAAAATTTCGTGAAAGATTTTTCACTTTTTCGGTATCTGGAGTCATGCTTTCCCAAAAAATATTACGGCTATATATTTTTAGGGGATACGCGGCTTCATAAAAATATTTGTGAAAATATATTTTGACGTTATCTCCCATTGACTGGGCAATTTTTTCTCGAACCTCATAGCTCATTACATCTCGGTGCGATCCTTTTTGGTGGCAATGAAGAAAAAGTCTAACCTTGGATAAGAATTCGAAAGCGAAATGAATCTTTTTAAAGGAGGGTGCGCTTAATAATTCTTTTTCGAATAATTCATCAAGAAGTTCAAATTGATTAGTTCTTTTGATGTTATGTTTGAGTCTAACCAAGGTAAGTGCCCAATAAAGCCGATTAAGTTCTTCCTTAACATTAGGTTCTTGTTGGAAGACTGTATTTAAAACTTCATAATAGTTTTTGTGGCCATAGCAGAGATTAAGCAGGGTATCTTTTTGATTGATTGAGGCGGTCTCAACTACACTCATAAACTCAGAATAGACCACGCTGTTTCCCGCCACAAGTCTACTCTCTAGTAAAGAAAATAAATTTATTAATTGTTTAGGGCTAAGTTTTTGTTCAAGTGAGTAGCTTTTTGTATAGCAAGCACTGACTGAGGTCTGAAAAATATTTTGATGAACAACAAGGTATTCCAGGTGTTTAACAATTTGTTCCGCTTCCTCTGCCTGATATTCTGTTAACTCTAGTTTGGAAACAATTTGGATGCCGATATCAGACCGAAAGTATGTTACTTCTCTACCATAGCCACCGCATGCCATAACAGCAATTGGTATGTCATTAAGTAGTAAGTCTTTTTGTTGTGTATGCTTATAAATCCAGATAGCTGCTTTGAATGCGGCTTGAAGAACTGTGTCGACTAATACGGTAGTTTTTAGTAGTAAAAGGTGGCTATTACCATAGTCAGGTAGGCTGCTTTTAAGGCGATCGATTTCGATGCTAATCAGAGGGACCGAGTAGTTTTTAAAACCCAGATAAAAATTCTGCGGATCTATTACTTTAGAAGCAGAAAAAATTTCAGGCTGCATCAGTTTTGAAAAATAACCGAGTAGTTTGTTACGGTACTCTTCGCTGATAACTCTGTGAGATTGATGGAAGTCACTCATGGGACGCTACTATGGCCACCGGTTGAGTAATACGAATTAGAAGTTTATAAATAATTTGAAATCAATAGTACTGCATTCAAGGATATACTGATTTTTATTATTTTTCAATAAGATACATAAGGCGAGGGTTCTTTTCTTCGATAATTAGATAAATATTTCAAGTTTAGTCAGTTATTGCATTTAATGTGTAATTTTTATTACTATATTTAGGATAATTATTTTTATTGAGTAGGGCAAACGGCAGCATTTTTTAATTATTTTAAGCCTGTAGACTTGAAATAGGATTCACATGCTTTAAGAGTAGATGCAGTATAGTTATTAACTCTAGGCTTAATTGTTTAATTGGGTTATCTATAATTTCATTTTGACAGGTTTGGGTAATTATGCTAAACCATGCGCAATAAGATACCCACCGTATTGGAGACCCGCCACATGGAAGTCAGGATAGATAGAGATACTTTCCTCGATGGAGTACAAAAAGTTCAAGGAATTGCCGAAACCAAGGGTACAATGCCTATACTCTCGCACTTGCTTCTTGCTGCTGAGCAAGACCGGATTAGCATTCAAGCAACAGACTTAGAAATAGGATCTAAAGGGTACTACTCGGCTAACGTTATTACTGCGGGGGAGATGACTCTTAATTCTAAAAAGTTGTTTGATATTTTGCGCGAGTTGCCTAGAGAAGAAGTACACCTGGTAAAAGAAGATAATCATTGGGTTAGAGTCAAGTGTGGTAAATCAAAATTTCGTTTACCTGGAATGCCTCCAGAAGATTTCCCTCCCTTCCCAGAGTTTAGCCAAGATAGTTTAATGGAATTTAGTAGTAAGCTTCTTAAAGAAATGATTCGTAAAACTTTTTTTGCACAATCACCAGATGAAACGAGACAGGTCCTTAATGGTTTGTTGTTAGAAAGAGAAAATGGAAAATTGAAAATGGTGGGGACAGATGGGCACCGTTTGGCGGTAGTTCGACGAGACCTTGGGGATACCTCAAAAGGTGAGAAGTTGAGTTACCTTATTCCCAAAAAGGCCTTGGCTGAGTTAATGAAACTTATTGAAGATGATGAGGCTACTTTTTCTTTTTCAGCAAAAAATAACCATATGGCTTTCATGCAGGGAGATCAAGTAATTGTCTCAAGAAAAATTGATGGTAAATTCCCGAACTACCAACAAGTAATTCCCTCTGATAATAAGTTGCAAGTGAAAATTAACCGAAATACTTTGCAACAAGCTTTGAAACGAGTTGCTTTGCTGGCTGATGAAAAATCAAAAATGGTTCGATTTGATATTCAGTCGGGGAGTATTACCCTTACCACCGACACGACTGAACTAGGGGAGGCACGCGAAGAGATAGCGATTTCTTATTCTGGAGAGGGTGTTTCAGTTGGTCTTAACGCTAAATATGTTCTTGATGTTTTAAATGTAATAGATGACGAAGAGGTTATCCTTAACTTGAAGGATGAAAAATCATCATGTCTCATTACTTCAAATGCTGATAAGGACTATCAGAGTATCGTTATGCCAATGCGTTTGTAACGTGGTTATTATAGGTCAAAAAACTTATCAAGTTTTTTGTCACTTCGTGGCATTTTCCCTGTGACACCTTCCCATACTTCTTTAGTTTCCATACATATATATACATTCAAGTCGGTAGAGATTTTTTTTAAGAAGTTGCGGATTTTTTCGTAAGCTTGATTTCTTAGCGGTCTAAGGTATCGATGCTTTCCGTCCTTGCTAACAACATGTTCGCCTGTAAATAGTTGATTATTTTTATGACGTTCCTTGATGATTTTCTTTAATGAATTTCTGTAGCGAAAACTTCCAAGACTGACCCATTCTATTTGAGCGGGTGATAGTACTTTAAAAATGCTGTTAATGAGTTCGTAGTAATGTTTTTCCCAATCTTGAAAAATTATAATTGGGTCTAGGTGGATTCCAATTTTATATCCTTTATTTGCGCATAAATGAGCAGCTTCAAGCCTCTGTTTAAGGCTGGGAGTTCCTTTTTCTTCGCGACTTATAACTATTTGAGGATTTAATGACCAAGATACAATTACATTATTTGCGCTATCCTGTCGCAATAGGTTTTCTACGCGGTTAGATTTTGTCTTGAGTTCAAGAACAGCATTTTTTTGTTTGTTGAAAAATGGGATCAATTGTTGAGAATAAGGTATGACCGTGTCCAAAGCTAAACTATCAGTCAGTTCTCCGGTCCCTACACGGAAAGTCCGTTCAGGGTAAGTTCTAAAGACTTGATCGAGTTCACTTATTAGATCTTCTATATTAACGTAGGCAACTAGCAGTGGATTGTTATGCAAAAAATCCTGTAAAAAGCAGTAGGAGCAATCATAAGTACAATTTTTAAGCAGGTTAACAACATAGTAATTACAGCAAACCATTCCAGGGCTAATGCCGGGGCATTTTTTAAGAAATGATCCTTTAAAACGAGTTAGAAATAATTTACGCTTTCCCATGCCAAAAACATCACTCGAGTTTTTCTGGATCATTTGAACGGCATCACTATAAGTAATATTCCTTTGGATGGGCGTGTTTGGAAATCGACGAATTGTATCTAGGGTCAGTGGGTGATCAGATACCGATTCCTCTATGAAAATAGTTTCGGGAGCAAACTCTATTTCTTGGCTTGTAATGGGAGAGGCAATATTCATGTAAATATTTGATTTTATTGTAAATATAGAGCAAGATGGAACCGTTTTTACTTTAAATGATAATAACACCATCTACTGACTATATTAAAGCTTTAATGGGCTTTATACTTGAATAACCTTATTACTAAATAAACGCAAGTCCCCAAGGTAAGACTGATTTACTACATTCTAAATTGAATAAAAACTAATCAAAAGTAATTAATCCCCTAAAATTAGTGCTAATACTTATGAAGACGTCACACTTTTTAGGAAATCAAGAAATAGGCATTAAAAAGTCATATTCTTT
>CAJJDL010000127.1 GCA_905182935.1 uncultured Nitrospinaceae bacterium
CCAATAAAGTTTTTCCATTAGAAAATTCTGGACTATCAATAAAACCTAAACTTAAGTCCTTATTACCTGACACAAAAATATACCCAAAACAAAACATTCTTGCTGCTATCGGTTCTAAAAAAACTAAGCCCATATCGATTGATAAAAATTTAATGGCATTGATTCCTGCTGGTGAATTTATTATGGGCTCTAATGAAAGGTGGGATGATGAGGCCCCAGAATACATCGAGTCAACTGAAAAATTTTATATAGACCTCTACGAAGTAACCAATGCTGAATATGAAAAGTTTACCTCTGCCACCCAACATGAAATTCCTTACCATTGGCTTAACGAGAAAATCCCTAAAAACAAGGAAAATCACCCTGTGACTTACATCAACTGGATGGATGCTAAGAGATACTGTCAATGGAAAGACAAACGACTCCCCACTGAAAAGGAGTGGGAGAAAGCAGCACGTGGCGAAAGTGGAAATATTTACCCCTGGGGTAATGTCTGGGTAACAAACAAATCAAACCACCCCTACAAAGGTTCTGTAGGTACAGAACCGGTAGGTTCATATCCTAATGGAAGGAGTCCTTATGGATTATATGATATGTCTGGAAATGTTTGGGAATGGGTAGACAGCTTTTATCTTCCGCACCCAGGGAATACTTTAACACGTGGTGAATATGGGACAGATAAACGAGTTCTCAAGGGTGGCTCCTGGTTTGACTGCCTATCCTATGGCTGTGGATTAAGCGCCCCAACATTCAACCGAAGTTTCTTCACGCCTGAAGTAAAAAATAGCAGTTTTGGATTTCGTTGCGCTAAATCCCCATGACCTTCTATAATATATCAGTAGTATAAATATCGAGATGTAGGGTTACAAAAAAGATGAAAACCATAATAACTGAACGAAAAATTCTGTGAACATACTCCGCAAAATACTACTACTAGCCTTCGTTATTATTTTCTGGCTTTTCTTTTACTGGTATCGAGGCCTAGAACTACCCAAGAAAAAGTCCACCACCGACCTAACTCATTCAACGCAAGCAAAAACTCTTACATCAAAAAATTAAACAAAAGACTGACAGTAAACATAAACCATCAAATTTTTAGATCTTTTGAAATTTGATTTAAGAACCATTCGAACTTAACTTCCGATAGTCATACTTCAGCACAGCAGGGTTCCCTTGAATTAGATCCAAAGGTTTTTGAGCAGGGCTAAGGTTTACTTTAGCCTTGCTATTTAGACCTAAATAAATTTTAGTCTCTAGAATTGGCCTAACTTTGATGTAAGTTACTTTTTTTTTCAAAAACTGTTTAGGGATAGGTTCTACAAAAATACTAGGCTCGCGACCAAAACTCAAATCACTATCGTGGAAAATTAAAAATTTTTCATTGCGAGCCCCTTCTAAGGTAGGATCGATATAGTGCGCTATATCTTTTTCGCTCTCATAAACAGGCTTAGGTTTTATATGGCTATAAAAAGTGAACCGTGCCTTATGTTCAACGGAGTCAAAACTAGCCTTGTTAAACCCGTCACCACCCAAAACCAAAGGTTTATCAATTGTTAAAATGATCGACGCTGTCTTTCCAGTTATTTTTTTTTCTAATTGAAACCCCTCAATACCGAGAGCAGCTTTATCGATTCTTTCGTGACGATTTATACCAATATACGTTTCATACTCTCTCTTAATTGAGCTAACTAATGATTTTATCTCTGCCTGCTTGATTACTAATACTTTTTGCTCTAGCCCATCTGTTTCTTCTTTAGAAGTCAATATAGTTTTCTGGGTAGGTAATTTTTTTTCTTTAGAAGAAGTCAATCCAATATCCCTATACTTGGGAGCAGCAATAACCTCCCTTAGATAAAAACCTGAAAAAGTTAAAAGAAAAAGTCCAAATACCGCCCAATAAAAAACTTTCATAATAAAATATAACTTCTATTTAAAATAATACATTTAAAATGCCTTTCAAGGTTACATCGGTTAGAAAAATACTTTTCTTGACAACTAACCTCGCCATAAAATTAAACAAGTATAGTTTTATCATCTAAAATATCGACTTATAGCAGACTAACATCGTAGACATATTCGTGAAAATTATTTCATCGATACTCTAGATACTTTAACTTCACTAAAAACTATCATTTCGATCAAGATTCGATTTAAATGAAGCAAAGAGTTTTCGGATCGGAGGAATGAGCTTTTCTTTAAGCTCTTCCGGTACATAATTTATTTTTTCGACTGGCCAATCTTCTATCTGCCTAACATTAAGACCTTCTTTAGAATAAGCTTCCTGGAGGGCTTCTTCAAATCCTATAATCAACTTATTCTCTCGTACCTTAAAAAATAATTCTCGAGTCAAAGCTGGATCAAATAATCCTTTGAGAAAATGACCCACCATCTCGTTAATTATAGGTTGAGACTTTAACAAAAAGTTTGAAGAAAAAGAGTTTTCTAAAGTTCGATAAGTAATAATAACATCCTGTAATAGGTACTTAATGTCTTTAGGGTCACGTTTCATGATTGGTATTTTCGTTATATTAAATTTTTCTCTAAACTCTTTAACGTTTCGAATAGCATCGTGAATAATCGATTCTTCCCAAGGAACCAGATTCCATATAAAAAATCCACGTATCCAACTTATTTTTTCTAAGGAGTCGACCATATGCATAGTGAGGCTGGGTTTTTGCCGATTACTATAAGGCAAGCGTCCTCCCCACATTTTAAGATCAAGTTCTAATCCATAAGGGCGAAAAGCATTAATTATAGAAGTGTAATAATAGCCTACAAGGTGTTCCATATTTTCGCGTTGGTCAAGTGGGCTGTTCTGTGGCAAGTTAACAATAAAGTAGAGCCGCCAGATTCTGCGTTTTGACTTTCCTTTCTCATCAGCTATTAGATAGGTACCACCCCAAACTCCAGAAGTGATGGCAACATTGATCTCATGGTTGTTTTTTAATTGAAGGGAAACACAACGGGCGATGTCGGCATATAATTCGTTCAGGTAGTAAAGGTTAATACGTGCATCTTCTGTGAAAACTGGACCAGGAGCTTGAGGAATAATAGGTAACATCATAGGATACAATACTTTTTGATAGTGTAATTTTAAAAGGTATACAAAATTTGGATTTTACAGTTATTATAGCAAACCTGAAAAGTTTTATTAATTACCAACTGCTGAGCGCAAATTATGATCGATAAATTCCTTGCCATTTAACGCTACTCACTCTATAAACAAAAAAACTATTATTGTTTTACGATCACAACCCCTTCAAACAATATGCTAAAGAATCATCAAACGGATACCTTGAAAACTTCAATTATCTTTAAATATAAGGAGAAATTTAATGGCGTCGGAAGATAGAGGGAAAGCAATAGACTTAGCGTTCACTCAAATAGAAAAACAGTTTGGCAAAGGATCAATTATGAAGCTAGGCCAATCGGATGCCTTGAAAGGTATTTCCGTTATTTCAACTGGATCGATCTCGCTTGATAATGCGCTCGGTGTCGGTGGAGTTCCTCGTGGCCGTATCGTAGAAATATATGGTCCAGAAGCTTCTGGGAAAACCAGTCTAACACTTCATATTATTGCAGAGGCTCAAAAAACTGGAGGAGTGGCTGCATTTCTTGATGCTGAACATGCACTCGATCCTCAGTACGCTCAAAACCTTGGAGTAAACCTTGATGAACTATTACTCTCACAACCTGACACAGGAGAACAAACTTTAGAAATTGCAGAAGTACTCATTCGTAGTGGAGCAGTCGATGTAATAGTAATTGACTCAGTCGCCGCCCTTGTCCCAAAAGCGGAGCTTGATGGCGATATGGGTGACTCTCATATGGGTCTCCAAGCACGTTTAATGTCTCAAGCTATGCGAAAACTTGCAGGAGTCGTTAATAAATCAAAAACATGCTTGATTTTTATTAACCAAATTCGCATGAAAATTGGTGTTATGTTTGGTAGTCCTGAAACAACATCCGGAGGAAATGCACTTAAATTTTATTCCTCAGTTCGAATGGATATCAGACGCATAGCTGCTATAAAAGATGGAGACAGTGTGATAGGAAATCGGACAAGAGTAAAATTAGTTAAAAATAAAGTTGCTCCTCCTTTTAGAGATTGCGAATTCGACATAATATATGGTCAAGGAATTTCTAAGATAGGAGACTTACTTGATCTTGCTGTGATACATGAACTAGTAGCCAAAGCTGGCACATGGTTTTCATATAATGAAACTAGAATTGGTCAAGGTAGAACTAACTCGCAAAATTTCCTTAAAGAAAATCCAGCTATGTGCGAAGAAATTGAATTCAAATTGAGAGAAAAATTAGGTCTTAACAAAGAATCTACTGATAAAAAAGAGAAAAAAACAAAAGAAGAAAAGGTACCCTCTGAGAAAAAAACAAAAAAAGAGGACCCCTCATCTTGATATAATTAAAATATGCCCATCAAGGACGAATCAAAAAAAGCCCACAGACTAGCAATTAAGTACCTTGTTTATAGAGACCGAAGTCGAAAGGAAATGACCTGCTACTTGAGTGAAAAAGGGTTCTCCTCTGAAATAGTAGATGGAGTTCTCTCCTTTTTGATAGAAAATAATTATATCAATGATGAACGTTTCGCAATGCAATTTGGGAAGTCTCGCATCGAAAATAAAAAAATAGGAAAAATTCTTTTAAAACAAGAACTTAAAATCAAAGGAATTGAAAGTCAAACTATTGAAAATTCATTATACTTGCTTTATAAAGAATATAATGAAAAAGAGATTGCTATAGCCTGCGCCAAAAAAAAACTTTCAGTTTGTTCGTCAAGCAGTACCGAAAAAGTTATGGCTCGATTAGCACGATTTCTTCAACGAAAAGGATTTCCTAGTGAAATTGTATACGAGGTGGTAACTCTCCTAATCCAACGTGTTTCGAACAATGACTTGTCATCAGTACCTTCCTCTCTAAATAAAGATGCTAAAGAATTTTATCCTTTTAAAACCAGCATTGACCAGGGATGAATTTTTTAATAAGCATCCCCTTCTCATTGCAAATTACAGCTATTCTATTTCTTGGCTTAATACTTGGAAGTTTTGTAAATGTATGCATACACCGACTTCCAAAAAAGGAATCAATTATTTTTCCTGGATCCCATTGCATCTCATGCAATGAACCAATTTCTGCCTGGGATAACATTCCAATTTTTAGCTACCTGTTGCTTAATGGTAAATGTCGACAATGTACCAAACCAATCTCAGCTATTTATCCAATAAATGAATTAATAACAGCTCTTTTACTACTTGTTGGGTTTCTTAAACTAGGTATATCAATAAAATTTTTAATTTTTTGCATTATTGCTCCAACTCTTTTAACTATTAGTATCATTGATATAAAACATAAAATTATTCCAGATATCATTACTATTCCAGGAATTCTATTTGGACTTATAGCGGGAAGTTACTTAGTCGGTCTAAAAGACTCGTCTCTTGGTCTAATAGTAGGAGGTAGTACTTTTTTAATCATCTCAGAGATTTACTACCGTATTCGCGGTAGAGTCGGCATGGGAGGCGGTGATATTAAATTTATTGCAGCCGCAGGTGCTTTACTTGGGATACAACAAGTTATTCTCATAATTTTTATTAGTTCCTTTATGGGGTCATTCGTCGGACTAGCAGGTTTGGCAGGGAAAAAATTTAATGCACTCAGCCAAATTCCATTTGGCCCCTTTCTATCTGGAGGAACACTTATAGTTTATTTTTGGGGGGAGCAAATTATTCAAATATATATTATGAATATAACAGGGAGATATTGAATTTTATCGCTAGAAATAGGAAGATAATAGAAAAAATACCTTCAAACCTCTCACTATTAACGCTTACTGGGATATAGAGACTATGTCAGAAAAAAAAAATAGCGACTCACAGGAAAATAACAATGACTCCCCAGATGAAGAAATTCATCTTTTAAGCAAATCAATTAATACGCTTTTTTCCGAATTGGAAATGGTAAAGAAAAGTGTACAGAAAAGAAGACATGAGAACACCGCTCTTAAGGTGCTCTTTTATACTGGTGTATTCGTCCTACTAGCCGGTTTTCTCTATTCGAACTCGGTGCTTCAGCGCGCTCAAATGAGAAGTTTAGAAAAAAATTTTTTTTCAGTGGAACAGCGCTTGTATCAAGACATAAACCAAACAAAAATAAACCTCGAGTTAGAGATTCAACGTTTACAAAAGCAATTAAAAAAAACTAACGGCACTGATATTTTTACAATTTTAAGTCATATGGATTTCGCTATTGCACAGATACATCCTATACAAGAAAAAACCATAACGCTGATTAATCAAGTTCGTCTAGATACCGATGAATTTAGTCGCTTATTGAAGGAACAAATTAGTAGTCATAAAACCATAAAAGTCATCGATCAAAATAAAGTTATAGAGCAATAAACTAGGTCCTTGATCTTAATAATTTTAGATCAAATACCCATCAAGTTTTAGCCAAATATTCCGATATATAAGGGATGTTAGTTAATAATTTCCTTTATTAGAAGATCATGACTTCGGTATTTCATAAACTTGGGCTCGTTTTTATAATTCTATTAGGTGGCATTGCTACTTTACCGCTACCAACCTTCGCTCAAAACTCTGATCTAACCATCTACCAGTCCAATGTTGACCAATTAAAACTAAATCTTCGATCTCACCCTAACGACCCTAATCTTCACTTTAATCTAGCAAATAACTACTGGAAGCTTGGTCAATACGAAAAATCAATTAAACACTACAAAAAAACTTTAAACGTTCAGCCCTTTGATGCTGAGGCTCACACTGGTATAGGGTTTGCTTATGGGGAAATAGGCCAAACGAGCAAGGCCATTCACCATTATAATGAGGCACTTAAAATCAACCCTGACGATCCCAAAGCTCACTATCGTCTTGGATACGAGTTTATAAACAAAGGGCAATTTAAAAAAGCTAGAACTTATTTCAAGGGTGCCACTAATCTCGATCCTTATTTTGCGTTGGCATTTAAAGAACTCGCATATGTAACGGAAAAATTAAACGATACCCAAGGTGCTATTAAATACTATAAACAATCACTCAAGCTTAACCGGAACGATGAAAATGCTCATCAAGAATTAATAGCATTATATGAGCAAGCTGGGGAAATGGGGCAAGTGATCAGTCAATATGAAGAAATTATTCGGATAGATCCTGAAAATTCTGCAGTGCGCCATACCCTTGCTAGTTTGTATACAAAGGCTGATCGCAAAAGAGATGCTGTACGCCATTACCGAACCTTGATCAAACATAGCAGGAACGATTATAGAGCACACAAATCATTAGCTAACCTTTATACCCAATCAGGAAAATTAGAAAGCGCAATAATACACTTTAAGATTGTTGCCCGCATTAGCCCAAAAGACCCCGAGGCATATCATGGACTAG
>CAJJDL010000128.1 GCA_905182935.1 uncultured Nitrospinaceae bacterium
AACTACTATTTTCTTCATCATGCTCCCCCTTTAAGAAACAAAATGCTATTAATAACTTCTGCCTTTTTCTTTTCTTTAAAATTCACCAAAAACGTTATTTGTGTGGGCTACTAACACCCCAATCAAAATTCGAATCTGTTATGGTCCAGACAAATATTCACAAAAAATTCTAAACAGACTTATCATCTACTGGACTAAATTAAACTTAAAGTATCAAAATCCATAAAACAAGTCAAGCCCAAAAATTCCATCACCCTATAAGAAAATAAATCCTTTAAAAACAATAAGTTAATGAGATTTTAAATGCTAATTCAACATGAAAATTTAAGCACGCAAACGAGTTTTATTAAAAAAATTTAATCATGCATGGACAGCCTTCAAAACAGAACATGTTGATCTATTATGCATAGAGACCACGTATTATTACTTTTCACTAGTTGCAGTCTGCTTTAAACGGCTCGTCGAATCTATTTATTTTATTTTGCCAATCTACTTTCATATGCAAAAGGGTGGGATTCCCTCATCAACCCATTCTCCTGCCCTACCGTTTTTCATATTCTCTATATTTTTCGATGCACCTAAAGTCATTAATTTTTGTGATTCACCAAATTTCTTTAAGATAACCTCAGGAGAATCCGCCAGTAAATTGCCGAATTTTGGTTTACACTTCAGATTCCCAACATCGCAGCAAGGTGTCATTTCTCCTGTCTGAAGGATAGTCATGATTTCAATCACTCCGCGTATCGCCGTACATTCAACTTTATATATATCTTTTGGAAAGGGCAAAGAAGTCATATCTCGTATTCCATCTGGATTGACATAAAACGAAGGTATAGCATTAACCGCAAATATAAAACCACCCGGGCAAGACACATAGTTTTCTAGATCACCCATTCCATCTAAAAAGTCACTTTCACAACACTCTGAATTTCCTTCTATAATTTTTTTTAATCGATCATTAAACCGATCTAGTAACCCCAGCACAGGAATAAATTTTTTTTCATTTTGATCTTTAAAGAAAAATTTCAAAATATTGATTTGCTTTAAAAGATCTCCTAAGCTTTCGTAAATTAGATTTACAATCAAACCATTTTGTAGTTCGATGATTTTCCTTAGCAGTGGTTTCTGCTTAGACTCCCATACCGTAGGATAAAGAGTAATATCAATACGCCCTTTTAATTTTGTTATTCCTACTAGTCGTTCCCAACGTTTTGACTTTTCAGAATTGATGTCCAAGTTGGTATGAAGGCGCACGTTGTTAGATATTGTTTTAAAAACCTCGTAGATTTCAACAATATAAGGGTTTTGGGAAGCTTCTCCACCCGTTAGATTTATTTCTTGTTTTGCTAGACGATTTAACGGTTCTATGAAACGAATTT
Source organism: uncultured Nitrospinaceae bacterium (assembly GCA_905182935.1). GTDB lineage: Bacteria > Nitrospinota > Nitrospinia > Nitrospinales > VA-1 > Nitromaritima. The sequence continues at coordinate 1,380 of CAJJDL010000128.1, forward strand.
TTTCTACCATCGTTTCGGCAATTTCTGGGGTCATATGCCAGTTACTTTTGATATGACTTGATAGAGGGGCATATACATGACAGTAACGACACTCGTCCCTTACATATCGATTACAACTTGCCTCGACAAAAATACTAAGCATAAGACCTCGTAAAATGACCAACTATAACTTCAACAAACGATCAACACTTCCAAAAACTAAAAAAACGCATCACTCAATCTAGCTTATCTATATTTTAACGATTTTTTATTATATGCCATATTTCTCATACTAAAAATTAATTATCCCTATTATAATAATCTAAGAAAAAATTTAAACAGAGGAATTAAAAGTCATCTGTAAAAGACATGTTGAAAACCTTACTAAGGTTATTATTATAATGGTATGTTCGCGAAATCTCACAAAAATATAAAATGAGCTTAATGACGGCTAGACCATCATGCGAGAGCCTTTCGATACAAGACCCCTATTTTCTTGACATCGAAACACATTCAGATTGGGAAAATATATTTAGGAACAAAAATTCTTTAAAACTAGAAATCGGCTTTGGAATGGGGGATTTTTTAATTGAAATGGCTATCAAAGAAACCCATAGCAATTTCATAGGAATAGATTTCACAGAAGATGGCACTCTAAATTTATTAACGAAAATCAAAACTCTCCAATTGAGTAATATTCGCGTTATTTATGGTGATGCCAAAAACAAACTGTCTACTTTATTTAAAAATGCAGAATTAGAGGCTATCTATATAAACTTTCCCGATCCTTGGCCTAGAAAAAGACATCTAAAGCTAAGATTGATCAACCCTAGTTTTGCTAATTTAATAATGCAAAAAATTTCAGCTAAAGGCCGAGTTCATATAGCTACTGACAGCGAACCATACGCTCAAGAAATACTTGATTATTTCAACGCAGAACCTTTATGCCGAAACGTGAATCAAAATTCTGGTTTTTTGAATAGCCGCACTAATTTACCTAAAACTAAATACGAAAAAAGTTTCATCTACTCAGGAGAAAGGACTCATTATCTGGAATATTCACGGTTGGTCATTACTGAGAAACATAAAAAACAAAAATATAAAACACCATTAAAAAATAAAAAAGTCCTTTCGTGCATAGACAATTTAAAAAAACCTAAAAGCAACGATACCCTTTTAACTAAAAAATTTCAAAAAGCTGAAACGGAAGCTCAAGATGCCTGCGATCTTAAAATAGTTGCTGACAACATAGCGGAAGCAGGAAACAAGGAATGGGCTAAGAAAGTTTACAAAAAAGCAGAGGCTGACTCTCGAGATAGCCTTGATTTTAATTGGCTGGCATACAGTGTTTTCGAAGTTTTTCACGATACAAATTGGGCTAGAAGCATCTATAAAAAATCTGAAAACACGGCAGTGAGCAGTCTGGACTTTAATTGGCTGGGATACAGCATCTCAGAAACAATAGGTGATCTTGACTGGGCAAAACGGTTATATAAAAGTGCAGAGAACAAGCCATATAATGTTCGTGAGTTATGTGACCTCGCTGAGAGTGTTTCCGACACATTTGGAGATTTAAATTGGGTTAAAAGCATTTATCTACTGGCTGAAGTGCGATCCAAAGAATATTCTGATTGCCGTGAGCTTGCAGATGCCATTTACAAAAACCTTGGTGACAAACAAAAAGCTCTGGAGTTATACAAAAGAGCAGAAAGTACCGCCAAAGAAACTAGTGACTTCTGCAGTCTCGCTGAAGCAGTTAACCAAAAGTTTACCGATAACGAATGGGCTAAAAATCTATACCATAACGCAGTGAGCAAAGCCAAAGATAGCTCTGACTTCTGTTCTCTCGCTGATAGTCTTTGTGAAAATCTGAGTGACAAAGAATGGGCTAAAAAAATATACAAAACAGCAGAAAACGAAGCAAAGTATAGCTACGAACTCCGTTGGCTTGCCGATGGCATATGCAAAAACCTGGGCCAAATGGAATGGGGGGGGGAAACCTATAAAAAGGCGGAAGAAAAAGCTACCTTCTTCTATGAGTTTCGTTGGCTCGCTGAAAGCCTTTGTAAAAACTTGGGTGACAAAGAATGGGCTAAGATAATTTACAATAAGGCCGAGAATATGACGAGATACCCTTCTGACGTTGATTGCCTTGTAAAAAGCGCCCTAAAGAACCTAGGGGAGCACAAATAAAACAATCACACTCTAAACTTCAATGAACTGAGACTCGAGAGCGCCGTTGAATTACGAAGAACTTTTTCACCCTCTTCGCTAAGATCATTGATAACCATCTGCATACTACGTAAATTTTTTAAAGTTTTCGAGTTAGCTAAATACCCCGCTCCTTCATCGCCTATTCGATTTGACTTTAAATTGAGGGTTCTCAGGTTGGAAAAAATTTCTGATTCTGCTATGGCTTTAATACCCTCATCTCCAATATCATTTTGTGTTAAGTCTAAGGCTCTGAGGTTTCTAAGCTCCTCCTTTTTTGCGAGCGCCTTAGCACCAACTTCACGAATAAACTGGGCCTTAAGGCTTAAAACTTGACCATCTGGACTCAACCTGTCGCGAATTAATTCATCTAATCTGTCCGATGACATTTAAGTATCTCCTTAAATAAATTGATAGTTCTCGTAAACATTAACCCGACCCTTGAATTTCTTTTGCAACAAAACCGTATTCATCATAAATATCCCAACCCTCTCGCAACATTTTGCGGGCATACTTAATCATGAGTTGTGCTTGTGAATGGTTGGGACTCAGCTCCATGGTTTTTTTAAGATATTGCAAGCTTTCTTTTACGTCTTTTATTTCACCTCCATAAACTTCAATTTGCCGCGATTTATCAATCAAATCAGAAGCCCACTTGTAATATATATCGGCTATTTGTCTTGGTGCGTTATCTTTCACATGGTCTACAATTTCCTCGTCCGCCTGCAATCTATCGAGCATGTTAATTGCTGCTTCGAACTGTCTTAAAGGAATCTCGTAGTCGCTATTATTAACCTCTACAATCTGCGCGCCTGCTTTATGTGCAGAATGCAGCCCCACAGAGCTACGAACAACAGTTCCTTGAATGCCAGCGATTAGATCATGATAATAGAGACCCCCCAAACTATAATGTATTATTGCGCTGAACGCTTCATCTTTATCTAGCTCCAGTGCCGTTTCAAACTCAGCCTTGGCTTCATCAGCCTGGTCTAGTTCAGCTAGAGCTTCTCCCAAGTTATAATGGTGAACACAATTATCAGGCTCTTCTTCAATCTGAAGACGAAACTCCTCTACTTGAGCTTCTAGATCAAACTCTACCTCCTCGCCCTCTTCTTCTTCATCAGTTTCACCTCCCTCGGCCTCTATTTCTTGAATATTTGTCGTGCTCTGATCAGCCTCACTTTCTTCCTGCAGAGAAGTAATTGGTTTCTCTTGTCGCTCATCTAGTTCTTCATTTTCTTCCTCACCTTTCTCCAATTGCTCTTGTGCTAACCTCTGCTCAACACCATAGGACTGGTATTTTCTTCCTGTTTTATCTTTCCAAGTTTTATCTTTATTATCTTCTTTCATAAAAGATCTCCAAGTTGGGGAACAACCCTTTCTAGTGCCAAGCTTTAATTACCTAAATGAACTTCGGGTTGAACTTCGGGTTGGGCCTCGGGTTTAAGCTCTAAATTAACTCCAACTCCTCGGACTGCTCGAATAACTGAAAGCGATGCTGATCCAGCAGCCTGGTTTTTTTTACCTTTTTTAATACTGGGGTAAGATTTACCGCGAAGAAAATTTACATGCCATGCATATATCTCCTTATGTTCTTCGCTAGTCCAAAAGCAACAACTTGTATACCCAAAGATTGGATCTATATGGACTTCATTAGTCGTCCAATAATAAAACCATGGGATACTTTTATTCTCTTCATACAAAGTCAATAGCTCCTTGCGAAGAGGAAGTCTCCAGTCGCTATAACCAGCAAATTTATTTTCGTTGATTTTTTCAATGTATAGATGAGCAGCCTCCCAATTAGTCCACTCCTTTTTTTCTTGATACGAATCTTTTTGTTTCCACATTAATCCATGCTTCGAATCTGCCACAGTCCCGTCTTGATTGTCCTGAAACCTAATATCACCAGAAGGTTTTAACGGGGGTTTAAGTGCGGTCATCGAACGAATTTGATTTTCAAACAGCGAGTCACCTCCGGAATCAGTCGATTCAGCAGCTAATGCCAATTGGCTTTCAGTATGAAGAACTACAAAGGCAAGCACCATAAATACTAAAAAGTAGCCATAGAAGTCGACCTCACGCAAACCTATTCTCATTCCGCACTCTTCTCTTGAATGTTACCTGAACAATAAAACCTAAATACTCTACGTGTGGCTAATCTTCAGTGGGTGCCCAGTCTGGTTCCCATGAAAGACCAATCCCAGCAGGGTCCTTGAACTGCCCTGGCTCCTTGCCAATCACACCCCATTTAGCAATAAAATTAAGGTCTGGATCAAATTTTTGAATACGCTGATTGAGAGTATCGACTACAAACAAATATCCATAAGGATCTAGAGCCAGAGATGACGGGCAATTGAACTGGCTATCTCTTTTCCCCAACTCACCTATTACCTGCTTTAAATGTCCTTCATGATCAAAGATTTGCAGGCGGTTTTGACTCTTTTCAGCCACGATAATAGTCCCATCCTTTTGTACAGCAATACCATTTGGGAAGTTCAAGCGCCCCTCTTCAAATCCATATTCACCAAACTTGGAAACGAATTGTCCATCTTCATTAAAAACTTGAATCCGCTGATTATCTCTATCTGCAATATAAATCTTTCCTTCCTTATCTAGGGCAATACCTGTAGGAAACTTCATAAACCCATCAAAGTTACCCGGATACCCAAAACCAAGAAGGAATTGTCCCTCATCGTCGTAGCGCTTAATGCTATGATTTGATGTATCTACCACCAATATTGTACCCATCGATTCTGCTATAATGTTTTCCGGAAAGTAAAACTTTTCTTGGCCCCAACCTTCTGTTCCAACTTCTAAAATAAAGTCCCAATCTTCATCGAATTTCTGGATTCGATGACAACCTGAATCCGCTACCCAGATATTTCCTTCAGCATCTACGGTAACCCCACTGGGGGTTTTAAATTCGCCTGGATTATATGGAGGGCGGGTTCCACCTGAAGAACCAAATTGAGAAATAAATTTTCCATTGCCATCAAATTTTTGAATACGATCATTTCCAGAATCTGCAATCCACACAAAGAGCTTACTGTGATCAACTTCTGGCTCTTGAGGCATCTCCTCCAGATTGGATTCCCCTTCGGTAACTTCTAAAGCAGAGTCTCCATCTTTTATTTTAGCTGTTGCCTCCCGATCCATTTCTTCTGACATTAAAAAATCTCCAATCCTGTAATAGGCTTTAAAAAATTGACCAAAAACTAAAAAGGCCCCGCAAGCGGGGCTCCTCTGTATTATTATCCAAAAAAAGAATTATTTTAATAAAAACAACCTCTCAAAAATTGCTTAACCTCAGAGGGTTAGCATTTAAAGTTAAATACCTCACTGTCTCATAAACCACAGTATATCATCTAACCATAAATCCTTTAACATCGAGAACCTGATATTCAAAATCACAAGCCTTTTGCAGATCTTCTAACCGCTCATTCCAGTTAGTTTTAAAACTCTCCAAGCTCTCAGACTTAGGCTTCTTCTTCATTAAATCCACTTCTTTGTATAAAGGCTTAATTAAATTTTTATGTACCTGCTGGAGTATATTTCTAAGCTTTAAAATACAGTCTTTTGTAACCTGCTCGCGAGTCACACCGTCAACTTTTTCCAATAACCGCAAAAAAGCTTCAATAGTATTTATCTGGGTCATATATGCCTCAGCCAATTTATGATCGTATTTCAACCCGCAGTCAATATAAGCGGGCATCAGAAACATACCCACATGGTGATCAAATTTAACAGAAAGGGTGATCAACTTCTGGAGATAGTCCACCTCTCTTAAATCTTCCTCCTCCTCTGCACCGTCCTCCAATTCTTTAGAAGCTTTTTCCTTTTCTTTCAGCAGTTCCTGTTTGATTTTTTCAAGCTCTTGAAGGTCAGACAAAGAATCTTGCTCTTTAGGATCTAGCGCTTCAGGACCTTTTTTTTCTTCTTCATTTTTTGTAGTTTCTTGGTCACTCAAAGGGTTATCTCCTTAAAAATCGGTTGTAGGTATCAATCACAAGTATATGATTTACAATATATTTAGGGGTTATTGCACGAGTATAGACATTTCATTATTAAGTGTCAAGGAGAACCGAAACAGACTAACTACAAACCCGTTAACTTTTTTTCACAAGAGTTTATACATTTATATTCACCATAAACATAACCCACAGACAATATAAATTGAATATCAAATGCTTCGTTGACAGACTACAATGTCCTAATATATTCTTGATTTATAAAACCTAAAATATTTTACTGAGAATAACTAGAGATGACTCAACGAAGAAAGTCCTAGATGAGAACCGCATTGATTTTTCCACCTCAATGGTATCCAAGTCAACCTTATTTGGCATTGCCAACACTTAAAGCATACCTTGAAACAAAGGGGCATGCAGTAGATCAGTTCGATTTTAATGTCGAGACTTACGACTTATTTCTCTCTAGAGGTTATCTCGAGCATTGTATTAAAAAAATAAGATCCAGACTTTCAAAATCAGTCAAATCTTCTGAAGATAATGAAGCAGAACCCATTCATCGGCAAATTGTAGAAGATGAGGGCTATTTAGAGACCATTCTCTCAGAAATCGATGATGCAAAACAGGTGCTACGAGACGAGGAGCGTTTTTTTCAGTTTGACGAATATAAAAATGCTTACACCACCTTAAAAGTGGCAATGCAATTAATCTCTTACGCACATTACCCAAGTAAAATCGACCTGGATTCTTTTTTCATGAAAGGTAACCCAGAAGAAAACCTTCAAGGAATTCTTACCGCAACACAAAGTTCGGGAACAAACCCTTTTCTCGAAGTTTACGAAGATTATCTATTAGCGAAGGTAGATTGGAATAAATATGGGTTAGTAGGCATTTCTATTATTCACGCCGGCCAGGTAATTCCGGGTCTAACCTTAGCCCGAATACTCAGAGCTCGTTACCCGCACCTTCATGTAGTCATCGGTGGGAGTGTCTTTGCCCGACACCAAGACATTTTAGACGACAAAAAAATACTCTTTGAAGAAATGTTTCACAGCATCGTTTTATTTGAGGGGGAACACCCACTAGATCAGCTGATAGAACACCTCAAAAAAGAAAAACCACTAGATACTGTCCCAAATCTAATTTATCTCAAAAATGGTAAGGTCGTTCGCAATGCAGCAGCCAAAGCACTTTCTTATGACCAATTAGCATGTCCCAACTTTGATGATCTGCCATTAGATAAATATCTAATGCCTTACCCTGTTCTGCCTTATATGGCTAGTAGAGGCTGCTACTGGGGCAAATGCACCTTCTGCACTCACAGCTTTATTTATGACTCGCATTACCGAAAAGAAAATGAAGAAAGAGTCGCAGAAGAGCTCGATTATCTTGGCAAAAAATATAAAACTAAATATTTTACATTTTCTGATGAAGCGATATCCCCAAACGCTTTTGATCGTATGTCGAAAGCAATTCTTACGCAAGGTGTAGATATGCGAGCCTTGGGTATGCTTAAGTTTGAGTCTGACTCAGTGGAAACAGTAGAACTTTTCGAAAATATGTATAAGGCTGGATTTCTAATGCTATTTTTTGGCTTGGAAAGTGCGAATGACAGAATACTTTCGATTATTGAAAAAGGCTGTGACCAAAAGACTGAAAAAAGAGTTTTAGAAAATAGTTCCTTAGCGGGAATATGGAATCACCTTTACTTGTTTTTCGGATTCCCAACGGAAGAAAAACATGAGGCTCAGGAAACTATAGATTTCACAGTTGAACATAGTGAATTAGGCGATGGTACTATCCATTCGGTGGGGCAATCCGTTTTTTCTTTGGAAAAAGATTCTGCCATTTACCATAACCCTGCAAAATTTCAAATAGACCGTATTTTACGTGATCCGGAACGAGATATGGCAATCATTTTTGATTACGAAATAGACAAGGGCATGTCGAAAGAAGAGGTCTTGGGTGTTTATGAAAACTTTAATAAAGTTATAGATGCCAACTTCCCATCACGTAATATCTGGAACTATCTATCACGCGAACATTTCCTTTTATACCTAGATCATTATGGCCGAGAAGAGATTTTAAACATGGCTCGCCCGTTGGTTCAGTCTACCTAAAAAAGTTCATATCTTTTAGCATTCCTTGACACCCATTGGGATATCTTCTAAAGTTATTTATATCCAAATTTTATAACGAACTAACTGCTATTTAGTGGAGTTTTAATAGACTATGAGCGCTGAAGACAAAGGAGCCGGTTGGACCACAATGAAAATAGATCCTGAAATATTTCAGGAACTTGGGGTGCGTGATCCAGAAGAAACAAAACGCGAAATGGCTATCTCAAAAAGAGTCCGGCAAGTTCGCAAAGAATTAAAAAGTGATCCAGACAATGCCGAACTACAGCTCGAGTTAGGGAGCCTTTTTATAGATGGAGGGGAGTTTGAGGACGCTATAAAACAACTCAAACAAATAATTAGTCACGATAATAAAAATGGCCTCGCCTACAAGTTATTAGGAACCGCCTACGGAATGTCTAACCACGAAGACGAGGCTATTCGAGAGTTGACCCGCGCCACAGAACTACGGAGGGAGGATTCAGAGATTTATTTTAACTTAGGTGGCGTGTTCATGCTCAGGGACATGTTCGAAAGTGCCGCTCGATGCTTTAGAAAAGTAATCGAACTCGACCCTATGGATCGCTTGGGATATGCCAATCTAGCAGCAGCCTATGATGTGGAAAAAAAATATGACGAAGAAGTGCAAGTCCTTAAAAAGATTCTAATGTTTTCTCCTGAGGACATTGAACTTCGTTCAGCCCTAAGCACCGCCTATTTTAATTCAGAAAAATATGACGAGGCACTTAATCATGCTCTTTGCGTTATAGAGCTCGATGAAAAAGACCCTCAAGCCTATTGTAATTTAGGCAGTTGTTATTCGGCGCAAAACATGGTTGATGAGGCCATAAAGGCCTTTCAGAAAGCTAGCGAAATTGATCCCGACTATTCTCTACCACATACTAACCTTGGCAGTTTATACGCTACTGTTGGGCGACTGGAAAAAGCAATTAAAGAATTCAAACTAGCCACTAGTATGAATAAAGGTGACGCTCTCGCTTGGATGAACCTATATCAGTGTTATAAAGAAGTTGGGAGAATGGAAGACGCCCAAGAAGCTTACAGAACATACGAGGGCATACTAAATCAAGAAACCCAAGGTGCTGCTTCAGATCACAATAATATTCCTGGCGGAGTTGTCGGGACTGGTCAACTTGCATCAGGTTCAGACCTTGAGGCTGCGGCTCCGGGAATGGAAGAACTTGAATCGGAGTCCTGATTAAGCTTTTAAGTATCTCTCATGAATTCTCAAACTCGACTCCTTCCCCTCGGTGATTTTAAACCTGCTGATGAATGGCAGACTCATGTCAACGAAATATTTTATGGCATACAGGGTCCGAGCATTCATAATCATTTCCAAACTTATGTTAGCCAGGATCATAGGCTCGCCCATGCGCTAGCAGAAGACTATTTCAAACAATCATGTAAACTAGCTGAAAAAAATCAACCCCGATTCATAATGGAATGGGGAGTAGGAAATGGAAATCTAGCCGGTTGTTTCCTAAGTCACCTAAAATCGATCGATACCCAAGGACAGGTTTACCCTAATACGAGTTATATTTTGTGCGACTTCTCTATGGAGATTCTAAAAGGAGCGCGAAATAACTTAAAATTAGAAGACCATATAGGGAAGTTTTTCACTATTCAAGTTGATGCAAATCATATGGATTGTTTTCGCGAGAATACGATTCATAAAATTATTTCCAATGAAATCTGGGATGACCTTTCGACCAAAGTTTTACTAAAACAAGATAACTGTCTTTACGAAGAGTATTTACAACCTTTAATCGACCCAAATGCATTAGAAATTAACATAGATAGCTTCATTAAACCTTTCAATGAAAAAAACCTTCATCGCCTAAAAGCCTACCCTGACATTTTACAATTTATCCTCTGGGAGCGAACCTATCAACGTGTTGATATCAATGATTGGCCTCATGCAGCAATATTACAAAATCATATCGACCTATTAGATAATGAAATTCCTACTCCGATCAATATCGGAGCATTAGCAACCTTGAAACGCGCACGGTCTCTCCTTAAACTAGACGGATTAGGGTATACGGGAATGGATTACGGAATGTACTCTATGCGTGAACTAAACTTTTCAGGTCGTCCATACTTCAATCTTTACGGTGGGCAATATACTTTTATGGTAAATTTCGAATTATTATGCGACTGGGCGAAAGCAGAAGGGTTTTCATCCATTGAGAAAGACTACCAGCATCACTATGTCGGGAAACATTTAAAAGACAAGGTCATCAGCCTAGTGGAACTATTACAGAGTCATCACAAGGTGCAAACCATGGATTCCTGGGATAGAGATATCCTTATGCTTAAAACATTGGATACCTTAAACAAAGTTTATAAAAGCAACTACCACTATAAAATGAAGTACTCCTCAATAGAAGGAACTCCAGACAATCAAAGACAACAAATAAAAGAACTTACGGACAAGTTAAGCACCAACGGAGTACCTGATACAGTGGCTTATATCAGTGAAAAAGAAGTAATGCAAGTCTGTGTCGATCTTGCCAAACTTGGATATCGTGAGCAGGAATACTCTTCTCTTTTTCAAGCACCCACGGAACCTATTTCATTTGTTATTATGAATTTACGCTAATGGCAAGCTATTTCCTCTATAATAAGGACGAGAAATTACCGCACCTCCAACTTATATCTAAAGGCTCATGAGGGGGGGGTAGGCGAACACTTATAAATCTTATTTTGGATTCTTCCCGATGCTTAGTATTTTTGTTGAGGCCAGTTGCAATCGTTACAACAGGGATGAATGTGTAGATTGCCATGTATTTGAACCTCTAAACGAAATCCCAAAGGCGGACTGGCATATGACGACAAACCAAGCTCGCGTCATGGCTGAAAAAATCAAACAAATCGACACCCTTAATGCTCTAGCAAAACAGGAAATCAATTTGACCGGGGGTGAGGCCACACAAAACCCAAATATTGTTGAAATTTTTAAAATTTTTCAATCAGCATCTCCCTCTGTTTGCATGCATACAAATTTAGAAATGAACTCCAAATCATCGAAACGTTGGTTGCGGTTGGTTGAAATAGTAAAAGTTGGTGGTCGAGTAGATATAACACTTTATCCCACTGCCTGGGAAAAGTTTCAGAAACCTCTCCTAAAAGAATTGATCACTCTACAGAACCGAATGATAATAAATATTAGTTTTGAGAACCTTACCCACCTTCAAAAGCAAATCCAAATATTGACAAAATTTTTCTCTAAAGAGGGAGCTAATTTTGACCACATAGTAAGTTTTCTCCAAGTGTATAGTGAGAAAGTTTCTTGGCTAATAAAAAACCAACCAGGGTGTGATGAATCTATCTACACAACCCACTTGAGTAACACAGAGGCTTTTGCGTATGGTAAAAAATTCACCCTAGGCATTAGTTTACTACCAGCATTTAAGGTTGATGCAGAGGGGAAACGCTCTATGGCATCGACTCCATTTCCTAATAATCCTTATATAATTCACTGTCCTGCTGCGAGAGGGTCTATAGATATCATGACAGTGAGGCAAACTGGAGAAATGACGCCCTGCTGCGATGTAGGAAACCTAAAATGCCAGCCCAAATTTGGTAATCTACTAACCGATTCACCTAATGAAATTAAAGCTAAGTTTGAGGAATCAAGTAAAATAATGTTTGCTGGAATTTCAAAAAACCAAGAAAACCTAAAAAGCGGAAGATCTGGGGAATGGGTGGAAGAGGGCATCCCACCTTATTGTGGTTAATAATTAGCAAGTGTAATAAAAAAACGACCCCCGTCAACAAACGAGGGCCGATTAATTTAATGCCTATTAAAAGCTTTAAACTGAAGGAAGTTCCTCCGCCGGAGTGGCTTGATCATCTTCATCCTCATCGGCCAAGTAATCTTCATCCTCATCTTCACCAATAAGCAGATTAGCATCTTCTATCTCAATAAAATCATCCTGCTCTTTATCTTCTTCTTCAGGCATGATTGGGAGTTCATTCCATACAGCCACCCGAGAGTTTCCTCTATCAGCTATGAAAAGTTTAAACAAATATTCTGGAATGTATTCATCTGTATTAGCCTCTTCAACCCCACCTTCGAGAGAGGATTCGTCTAGACTCTCTTCTAACGGCTTTTTTTCAGGTCTCTCTTCAAGAGGAACCCAGTCTGGGTTTTCTTCTTCCTCTAACCACAACCCGTAAGGATCATTTAAGGTTGCCGCATTGGCCTTAGTGTAACGATTATGCCTGTTGTCATAAAAATTAGATTGACCGAATACCATGTCTGCTGGTTGCCCATTTTCCGTTGGAACTTCTTTCCAGTACAATACTCGATTATTACCACTATCTGATACAAAAAATCCTGTTTTTCCGGCAACAACATCGTTAGGGAAATACAGTGAGCCTTGATCAGCTCTATTCTCACCTTTCCCCATATTAGGACTACGAGAAACAAAATCTTTTTGACCTATCACCACATCTGCCGGCTGGCCATTATCACGTGGCAAACTATTCCATATGAGCACTCGGTTGTTTCCCTGGTCAACAACAAATACTTTGTCATTTTCCACGTCATAAAACACCCCTGTCGGAAAACTTAATGTATCCTGCAGAACATTATCAAAGTCTCCTCGATTGGCATCCCGTTCGTCCATATCTTTCTGTCCGAGACAAAGATCTGCATTCCATCCATCTGAGAAAGGAATTTTTTTCCAAATCAGAACCCTATGATTGTCTTTATCAGCAACAAAAACATGTTGGTCATCCCCCGAACAAATTCCCGTCGGGAAAAACAGCGAACCAGACCCAACTAACCCTTCTCGATTAGCTTCATTTTGTTCCAGGTTATCCTGCCCCATAACGAGAGTTGGGGGCTCTCCATCATCAGATGGGATGCCATTCCATCGAGCCACGCGATGATTTCCACTATCAACAACATAAAGCTTGCCGTCAATCACACTGAGCCCAGCAGGCATAGATAAAGTATCTTCTTCAGCCTTACTGATTGTAAAACCATCTAAGTTTTCATCTCCTAAACCGGAAGTCATCTCATCGAGAGTTGTGGATAGTCCTCTATTTTCAAGACAATCTGCAAAGTCTTCTTGACCAAGAACTACATTGGACGGTTCTCCCATTTCCTCTGGGAATTGGTCCCAAATTAAAACACGATGATTCCCGCCATCGGAAACAAATAACATATCTCCAAATTTACAAATGGCATGCGGCGCTGATAAAGTATTATCTCCTGGATCATCCGCACCTCGGTTAGACATTACAGTGGAGAAGTCACCCTGACCAATAATAAGGTAGGCCCCCTTCTCTGGAACCTTCTCCTCAACAACCTCATCTGATTCATCTAATTCATCGTCTTCATCGACTTCGAGTTCATCTAATTCTTCGTCTTCATCAACCTCAACTAACTCAAGGGATTCTCCCTCATCGGCTTCTTTTTCATTCTCTTGATCTTCATCCGACATACCGCTCACCTCCAAACTCAATTACATAAAATTTTTCAAAACAAGCACAAACCCTTCCCCATCTGATTGGGATAATTAAAAATGAATGGAATACACTATGAACGATTGCACCCCTCACTTCAAGGCAAATGCAAACTTTGCCACATGGACACCACTTTTCGACCATTACGATCTTGCTCAGATCCATCCCAGATAGCAAATGATACTAAAATTGGCTGATCATTCATAAATTTTTTATCCCATTTATTCAATGAATCTAGATCCCGATACAAAACCACCGACCAACTCCCATCTTTCCACATTCCTTTTCCTTGAACATTTTGCTTTGTTCTCGGTTGAGGAGTGAGAGTTCCAAACCCTTCTGCATTCAACTCTTCAACAGGTACATCCCGAAATGGATTTAGAGCGTCAACAGGATTAACTTCACCACCAAATATCATTGTATCGAGATCTATTCCTTTGGTGGCATACTCGAGTTTTTCCTTGGTTTCTATTTCTGTCTGCCAGTCAGCTCGCCATTGCCAGATATTTACTACCTTGCCTCGATTGCCCATACCAAAAAATGGCTCGTTATGTCCGTGCTTGTGCAGCAATACATCCCCCAGAGCAAACTCCACAGCTACAGCATCTTTAAAGTCCTGATGTCGACTGGAGGAACGATCTGGAATCGGGTCTTCCCACTCCAACCGAAAGGCAACGGCATCATCGTTTATCGCTGTTTGAATTTTTATATGACTAATGGGTCGTTTACGCGCATTTAAAGGCAGAAGCCTCACTACTTTTTCTGGGATTTTATTCCATATTTCATGATATGGATCAAGGGTAAACTCTTCTTTGATTTTGATGGAATGGATATCGATTTCATACCCTGAGCTCTTTATCTTCCCCTTTTCTATTTTAGAATAAATAAAATTGGTTATATCCCATCTTTCTTGGTCCGTTAAATGACCATAATTCTTCATGGGAGTGCCATCGATCCCTGTAGTCAATGTCATATAAATATCTTTGGGTTGATAACCAAATTTATAGGCATTGGGATTGGAAAGATCGTACACGAAGACTCGATGATCCCAAATATCGAAAAGCTCACTAGCTAAAGACCCCTCTCCTTTAAGATCAGTTCCATGACAACTTTGGCATTGCATCTCTTTGTAAAGCTTTTCTCCATCCGCAATCGACTCTGGTGTGGCAGCTGAGATAGGCCCTGGGTCAATCGCAGGTTTTGGAACTTCATTTTTAAACCGTTCCGAAAAAGTCTTAACATATTCAACCACCGACCATGTCTCCTCCTCAGTCAAAGCATTTTTCCACCCAGGCATAGCCGTTCCAGAAACTCCTTTTTGAATGGTTCGGAAAATATCTTTATCAAGCGGGAGTGAACCCGGAGGGGTGGTTCGATGTTTAAAAATACCCTTACGGAAATCGCGCGGCCAAGGATAGAGATAAGCAGTTGCCTTACCACCACCATTGCCATCAGCTCCATGACAAAAAACACACATGTGTTTATACACGGTTTCACCTAAAGCAACCTTACTCGTCCCTGAAACCGAATGACCTTCATAGTGGGTTGGCTTTTTCTCGACGTCATGCTCATTATCTGAATGAGCCCATGCAAATGAACTCATAAAAAGACAACCAACTAAAAACCAAAAAATAATCTGCCTATTAATGGGCATTTTGAAGGGGTGACGATGATGTATATATTTCTTCATTTCCATTTAATCCATCCTCTGAAATATCAACCCAAATATTTCTACAGTTTTTTCGATAGTCCAAACCTTTGCAGTAAAACAATGGATATTTGTTAGCAAAATAAATCACTGGATTAGAAAAGTAAACTGCCTGCTGGTCATACTGAGCAAGCTCGATTGCCCGATCTATATCTATTTCTTCAGAAGAAGCTTTACGTGAGATTTTTCTCGTCACCATATAGTCTAACTTTCCATCCAAGTTAAGATCGTAGTATGTGGAGATTAACCCGGGAATGCTCAAGACCTCCCATCCTCTGTAAGCAGGGGCCTTCCAACCTGGCTCTCTTGGAATATCACCCACCTGGACATCACTCTGAATATATCCTTTTGTAACATTAGATCCCTCTGGATTATCTACAAATATCAGAAAATATGCATGAACAAAAAAAACTAAAACAATAGTTTTTATAACTTTCATTTTTCTTCTCCAAAGCAAAATAGCCCAAAATACTTTTTGAACCTCTTGAACACATACTTAAACGCTAACACAGTTCTATAAGCAATAAAACCCTTACTAAACCCTAGTTAAAAGTTTAGAAAATAAGTAAAGGACCAACTAAAAAAGCTCTTTAAATTCAAAGGTAATGAGTAGTTAAGCAAAGTGTTATATCCAATAGATCAAATTGATTAAGTCTGTTTCAACTGGCCTTTGAAGTTGGATTTTTATGGTCATAGGATCTATTCAGCAACACTTCACTAAGAGTTAAGGTTTATTTAACGGTTCTCTTGCTTAGTAGAAAACAATAAAAATCTATAAAAAGAAAAAACTATTATCTAAGTCAGACTCAAGATGACTATCATGATGAAACGTCGCATAGCATCTGACCGTTTCATCTACCAAAGTTAGGTGACATCTCTAAAGTGTAATGAAACAAAAAAAAGGGGGGGGGTGAAGCAAAAAAAGGGTAAACCATCAAATGACGGTTTACCCTTAGTTCGTAAAACAAAAACCTACTTCATAAGATCTTCACGAATGTATTTGATAACATCCCAAATTTCTTTATCTTTAAGCTTCATCTTAGCCATTCCGGTTCCCTTGGATCCGTTTTTGATAATCCAATACATCTGACCAGGGGAAACCTTTGCCATTGTTTTAGAACAGGTAAAATTACGTGGCGCTATCGGGCTTTTGAATGCGGCACCTAGTTTGCCTTTACCATCACCCTTATCGCCATGACACATTTTACAGGCCATCGGCTTAGCGGTTTTATTGAAAATCTTTTTACCATTGGCTTTATTAGCCTTAGCGGTATTATCTTTTTTAGCGATTGAAGCTGGGGCAGACTTTGTCTTTCTCGGCTGTGGGCACTCGGCCTTTTTCGCAGCATATGCTGAGCTGACCATAGTAAATG
>CAJJDL010000129.1 GCA_905182935.1 uncultured Nitrospinaceae bacterium
TTTCCGAAAGCACCTCATACTTTCCTCCAGAAACTTCGGCAATTCGCCTTAGTAAAGTTTCATTAACCCTAGGTTTTTGATATTCTACTGTTTCATTAAAAATCGAAAAGTCTACTTTTTCTTCCAATTTGCGTCCATCTATCTCTATTTTTGCCTTAATAGTATAAAATCCCTCTTGCTTTGGAGTAAATTGGTACGAGCCTTCCCCATTCTCGTTGGTTTTAATCGATTGCGACTTCACATCACCCGAAAGGTTTTTAATATCTAATTGAATATTAATTCCTGCATAAGGCGTGTAGTCTGGCTGCAAAACCTGTGTTTGCAATAACACGTCTTCCCCCCCTTCAAAGCTTTCCTTATTTATCTCTAGCTTCAACAGTCTTGTCTTTGAATCATCTATCAACCAATCGATAATATTATTCCAAAATTTATGGTAATGGCGTCCACTGCCTCCCTCGCCTACGCGCCTAAAATTCCAATTCCATAAAGAATCTGTTGCTATTGCAAGGCTCCTTCCTTTATCAACTTGCATAGCAACTAATACCGGATATTCTTTGCTACCTTTTACAAATGACGCTAAAACATGTGATTTCTTACGTGGTTTGAGTCCAGTATTGATACCGTTAAGTTCTGGCAAGCTCTGCCAGGCTAACTTATTAGCTTCCGATTCTTTTTCAAGTTGAAGAATGGGGTGTTTAATCAGCTTCTTTCTCCGTTGCAATGCAAACGATTCGTTGGTGAAAGCTTGCGATGTTTCCTCTAAATGAACTGGTAATATTTCTTCTATATCAGTCTGTGCATATCCACCCCCCTGAAATGATAATTCGCCTCCGATCATCATGAACGACCCACCATTTTTCACGAATTGTTTTATATTATTAAGATATTTTTTATCTATGAACGGCTTATAACTAAAGTTTTGAAATAAAACGAGATCAAATGAATTGAGATAGTCACTAAATAATAGATTGGTTGGAAATGGAATGAGACTGAGTTCGGAAGTAGGAGAAGCAACATCATCATCGAGTGTTCGTAAAATAAAAAAGGATAAAAGATCTACTTTTGGATGTTTAGCTAATACTTCGCGTAAAAACCGAGAGTCCCATGACGGCCTCCCATTTAAATGAAGAACTCGAACACGGTCACGGATGACTTTCACCTTAAAGTCTTTCCTATTATTTGTTGCGACAGATTCGCCATCAAATAGAGGAACGTTAAGACTGTAAATATGGTTCCCTAAAATACTTGGAGTAAATTCTATATCAACTGGATAACGGCTTTCCCCTTCACGTACCTCTACAATAATAGAACGAAGTATAGTATCCCCCTCCTTGAGCACGAGAGGTATATTCCTATTACCCATATTGAATGCATTAAAAGTAACAGCTAAGCGGACAGGCTGATGAATAAAGGCAAAATCTGTCGAGTCAATTTCTTCGATGGATAAATCTTTAAACATATGATTATCGCCTGCTTGAAAAGTATGGATAGGGCCTTCCCAACTGGCAAGGAGAGATAAAAAATCAGGAGAAATTATTTCTGGCTTCATCATGAGATCCGCTCCATCCGAAAAAAACATAACGCCCTGAAGGGACTTTCCTTCATAGTGTGCACTTAATTTCGAAAAAACCTTTCCAAAGTCTGTGTTTGATTTTTTTGGGCGATAATGTTCTCTTAGTTCGACTGCCGAAATCGGTTCGACCTGGTTCGACGCAAAATAGTAGTCCATTTGAAAGGTATTACTCAGAGATTTGAGTGCCTCCCAGTTTTTTTCAAAGGTTTGGCGAACAAAGTCAATGCGTGTCCGTTCTGAAGGAAATGTTTTGATCGACATACTTTTAGTATCATCCACTAAAATAGCTATTCTATTTTTCAAGATGTAGCTATTTTTGAATTCCAATTCAGGTTTTAATAGAACAAATAACAAAAATAAAAAAATAAGCGCACGCAAACTGATAAGTAATATTTTGTGAAATGCTGAATGTATTCGATTCAAACTAGTCCAAAAAAACCACAACGCTAGTGTGATAAGAACAGAAAAGAGTAACCACGTAGAAGTCAAATCCTTCGCTGTTAAATTTAAAGCAATCTCATTAAACTGATTAGAGTTTGCACCGAGCCACTCTATTAGAACTTTCATGGCAATTGAGACCTTCTCAATCGCTCAAGAATGATAGGTAAATGAACCATGTCTTTTTTATAATCTAGTGTTAGAGAGTACATAACAATATTAACACCAAGCCTTATCGCAAGCTGCCTTTCACTGTTACCTCCATTGACAATACTTTTAGTCCATTGCCCCAACTTGTCTCTTGCCCAGGCACCGCCAAGGTCATTAGTGGAATATATGAGCGCTGTTCTTCCTTTTATATTGATTCCTTCCAGATACTAATTACCCTTTCTACCTCCAGTTACTCGATTAATAAGATAAAAAGAACGAAAAATTGAATGGTCACGGGAAATCTTTGTTAAAGGAACCTGCGGAAATAGCCCCTCAATCATTTTACGAACCGAAATATC
>CAJJDL010000130.1 GCA_905182935.1 uncultured Nitrospinaceae bacterium
ACTTTTTGTTTCTTATGGTTTTAAAGGATTTTTTCGTTTTTAGCCCCTTATTGTGGCTAGCCTTTTCCGAAATAGACATAATCTTAGTTATTTGTTTTTGTTTCTTCTTTTGGTTTTATGATCGAACGATAGTCGATAAAAAGAAATAGGATTAGCGTTATTGTCCCGACAGCCGAAATGTTAAGTATGATGAAAAGAAATTGTTGCCAACCATCAACTCTGTCTGCAACTGCACCTCCCCAAAATTCGAATATCATAGAAGCTAGATATCCTGCAGCATCTATTATGCCTACAAGAACACCGCAGTGTTTGCCGCCAAAATCTACAGAGAACACACTCATTGGGATTAAATAACAAGGTGCAATCATCAAACCGTAAACCATGATTGCCGATAGAGCCACCCAGAGAGCAGAGTTTTCTTGTAGGTGTGATTTTGGTAAAAGTAATAGAATAACAACACACCCAGTTGCCAAGGCCATCATACCACCAAGTACAAATACTCGACTTTTTTTAGTAAGTTTATCAAAGATGAATCCACCCAAAATAATTGAAAACATTGATCCTAGTGGGAATACCGAGGATGCAATTCCTGCCTTCCCCGAGGAAAGGTGAAAAATTTCTTTAAGGTATATAGGTAAAAAATTTTGAAAAGTCATGAGAATGGTTAGGCACATAATGCTAGTACAAATTAACCAAAACCTTGAGCTTTTGATAAAGCTTATTAATGCTTCACCTAGAGTTGCGTCATCAAGGTGGTGAGAATTCCGTGGGTTATTGCTGTCATCATCCCCGTCGATAGATGGCATAGCTTGCAATCCGACATCAGTAGGAGATTGTTTGAGGTAGAAAAATAATACGATGCACAGTATTCCTGCTATGGGTAAGGATGAGGCGACTACCCAACGCCAAGACAGTATGAGTAGCAAACTTCCCATTATAAGAGATGTGAAAAGTGAACTTGACATCGAACTGGATGAAAGAATACCCCAGATTCTCCCCCGCCAATTTTTTTGGAACCAGTTCCTGATTAGATTTGCCATGCAAGGCCAACCCGCAGACTTAGCAAACATGGCAATAAAAAATGTAACGTAGAAGAAGAGAATCTTTGAACTTATACTAAATATACCTGTCGCTAGTAAACACAAGATAATGGAAATTAGAAAGACTCTACGGCCTCCAAATCGGTCTGCCAATATTCCAGTTGTAAGTTTTCCGACAAGTGTCCCGGCAGTTCCCCATCCAAGAATAGCACCCCACATGGTTTTACTGAGTCCCAGTTCCGGATCGTCAAACATCGCAGGACTCGATATGATAACGGTTGTTCGGCAGATATTTAATGCTGCATAGGCTCCATAAATACTAATAAGAGTCACTATTCCCCATGAATAATTCGGGTCACTTTTAAACCTGGCAGTCCATTTCATTTTTTTATTGGGAAGGTAGCTAGTATATTTTTTTAGATGATTTTCATTAGATTCATGTTGTCTCCAAGAATGCGTTGAAGAGTGTTTTTTAGTATTTTGTTTTCAGGTGTTTCTAGCTTTGGATCCTTTTCGATAAGGTCCACTGCTTCAAGTCGAGATAGTTCCAGTAGTTTAATATCGCGCAATAAATTTCCTGCTCTCAATAAGGGCATTCCCGATTGACGAGTACCCGTAAAATCCCCAGGGCCTCGTATTCGTAGGTCCTCTTCTGCAATGGCAAATCCGTCACGTGATTCTACAATTGCCTTGAGTCTAGCCTTTCCATTTTCAGTTAAAGCATGGCAAGCAATGAGAAGGCATTTTGATGCATGCTTGCCTCGTCCCACTCGGCCGCGCAGTTGGTGAAGTTGAGCGAGTCCGAAGCGTTCAGCTTGTTCTATAAGCATGATGGTTGCATTGGGTACATCTATTCCCACTTCAATAACAGTTGTTGAGACTAGTACATCAATTTCCCCGTTTTTAAATTCAGCCATGATTTTCTGGCGCTCTTCTCTTTTTAGTTTTCCGTGAATGAGCTGAATTGTTAAATCTGGGAATCTTGTATTATTTAACTCATTATAAACATCAATAGCTGCTTTCAAATCAATGAATTCAGACTCCTCAATAAGTGGGCACACTACATAGGCTTGACGCCCTTGTTTGATTTCCTTTTCCAGTAAGGAATATGCGACTTCTCGGTTCTTTTCATAGAAGAGCTGGGTCTCGATAGGTTTCCGACCAGGCGGAAACTCATCTAAGAATGAAACATTCATATCACCATAAAGTGTAAGTGCTAGAGACCGTGGAATCGGTGTTGCTGTCATAATGAGGACATGTGGCACTAGACCTTTCTTGCCAAGGGCTTCTCTTTGCAACACTCCAAATCGGTGTTGTTCATCAACTACAATTAACCCAAGGTTTGAAAATTCTAATTTTTTTTGAATGAGTGCGTGAGTACCGAGAATGATTTGAGTTGCTCCACTTTCTATGTCACCACGGATAAGAGACTTTTCTTTAGAAGTTCCCGCGCTGGTAACTAGCCCGATGTTTATACCTAGCGCTTTACAGAAAGGGGAAATACTTAAAAAGTGTTGTTCTGCTAATAACTCAGTTGGAGCCATTAGTGCAGCTTGGCAGTCGTTCTCGACTGCTGTAATGAGAGCTGTAAGGGCGACTACTGTTTTTCCACTTCCTACATCACCTTGTAGTAATAAGTTCATCGGTTCTGTTTGTTCTAGATAGTTCATGATTTGCCGAAGTACCTTTTTCTGGGCTTCGGTCAAATCAAATTGAAGAAGCTTGAGAAATTTACGGATAATTTCCCCGCGAGTTTTAAATGGTTTTCCGCGTTCTTCAATTTCTCTTTGTCTTTTTTTAAATA
>CAJJDL010000131.1 GCA_905182935.1 uncultured Nitrospinaceae bacterium
TGCGCGTCTACCAATTCCGCCACTTCGGCATCATATATTCAATTAGTTACTGAGCTACCTAATATCTTCCATCACTTTCCTTAACGCTTTTAACCAATTTTTTCACCATTTTCGGATGATAACTTTAACACACAAATACACTATTCAAATATAACCTTATAAGGCAATTAGGTCCCTATAGAAGTTTTCCTTCTGTAGTATCATTCTCTGTACTCGCTCTGGTTATGGTTTTTAATGATATTTGATCGTGAAAAATAAAGTAAAGGCCTCCAATAATTACCAGTCCAGAGCCTATAGCCCACCCAACCATTCCTAAGCTTACTGACTTAATTTCCGATTCACCCATAATCTCATGCAATGCAATGAGGACCCCAGCATTATATGAACCTAGAAAACCAGGTGTTGGGACAACAGTAATTAAAATTGATACCATTACGGCAAGAATAAGGAGAGAAGTAATTGTCTTATTCTCTAAACCAAAAGCAAAGTAGAGTGGATATACATATAAAATATTCCCGATCCAAATAAGCATTGAATAAATGCTGACTTTAACTAGCGTTCCAAAATTTTTAACAACATCGCAACCGACAGAAAATTCTTCAATGAGGTTAATTATTCTATGACTCCATTTTTTGTTCATGAAACTAGTAAACCAGTTAACTAGTTCCATTAAATTCTTTTTACGTTTTATCAGTACATAAATAAAAACTAATAAAAAAATGACACAAAATAAGCCAATCTCTCCAAATGTAATTGCCATTTTCTGAATAGACAATCCTGAAAATTTTATATCCGAAGAAAATATATCCGCCTGAAACCAAAAAACCCATATAAAAATTAGCAGCAGCATGATCATATCGAATAATCGTTCCATGACGATAGAGGCAAATGCTGTCGAAAAAGTGATGGGGTATTTTTTTGAAAGAAGGTATGGGCGCAGTATTTCAGCAGCACGCGCTGGAAGAAAGTTTCCCATGAATCCAACCATCATCGGCGAAAACAATCCACTGACATTCACCTTCAATGAAGACTGCAAAAGAGCCTGCCAACGATAAGCACGAAAGACATAACTTAAAATAATTATCACTACACTCGGAAGGATATAAATATAATCCATCTCTTTAAAAGAAGAAATTACTTCCTCAAAAGCTACATTTCGCAATGAATAGTAGAGTGCTATCGAGGCTATTACCAATCCTAAAATAAATTGCTGGTATTTTTTCAAGGTAGCTCCGCTAGAATTATTTTTGCAGCTTCAATATCTTTTTTAATCTGTTCGACTAATCGATCTGCCGTTTTAAATTTTATTTCACTTCTTATACGACGAATAAAAAAAACTTCTATCTCTTGTCCGTATATTTTTTCTTCAAAATTAAATATATGTGCCTCTAGGCTCAAAGTATCACGTTTAAATGTAGGGTTGAATCCAATATTTACCACTCCATTATATTTTTGGCCTTCATGCTTAATCAAAACAGCATACACTCCTGTCCCAGGTATTTTTACCCGACTAGTATCTAAGTTTGCTGTCGGGAAACCAATAGCTTGTCCTGTCTTATAGCCCTCTATAACAGGACCTGGAATAGAATAATGACGGCCTAAAAATTCACCTGCTGTTTCTACTTTTCCATCTTCAATAAGCTCCCGAACATAAGAACTACTTACTAGGTGTCCGTTTAGTTTTACTGGCTCTATAGTATGTGTTTGAAACCCATACTCTTCACCCATTTGCTTTAGATAACGAACCGTTCCTTCTCTTCCCCTTCCGAAAGCATAGTCGAACCCAACTACAACCTCCTTTACACCAATACGCTTAATTAAAATTTCATGAGCGAAGTCTCTTGGGTGTTGATCCGAAAATTGACGGGTGAAATCGGCGCAGATCACTATTTCAATTCCGCACTCCTCAAGCAACTCCATTTTTTTTCTAAATGTTGTTAGTAAGGGTGGTACTCTATCTGGAGCAAGGATCTTGAGTGGATGCGGCTCAAAAGTAAATGCAACGGCGGTCCCGCCATTTAGCTTCGCTAATTCAGCCGTTTTTCTAAAAAGAATTTGATGCCCCATATGCACACCATCAAAATTACCTATGGCTACAATTGGATAAGGAATCAATTCTGTAATATTTTTCGTGCCGCGAATTATATTCATTCTTAAAACATAACCTAAAAAATTTTGTTAAAATATATCTTAATCCTTAAGTTTAGTAGTAGTGGAAATTGAAATAATAGTCTGATAGGATATCAATATTCCCACAGATAAGTTAATTATTTGGAGGCACCCAATGTTTGATATCGGATTTTTTGAGTTACTAGTTATTATGGGCATTGCGGTAGTAGTTATTGGACCACAAAATCTTCCTCGTTTAGCTAAGTCCATCGGCAAAGGTTGGGGTGAGTTCCAAACTACCTTCAATGATCTTAAAAAAGATGTAATGGATGAAGCCGAAGGCTTAAGACAAGCAACTGATATTGACAAGTTGGAGCAGGATATTGGAGCTGCAACCAAAGTTGACGTCGACGTCAATCTAAGCATGAATGATATCAACTATGATGCCAAACCATCCGATCAGAAAAACCTTTAAAATTTTCCTTTAAGACCTCTTCTTTCGGTCTACACGCTTAGTGATAAGCTCCATCTCTTTTCACCCATTCATATCAAGTTTCCCGACAGCATTATTATTTGCAGGTCTTTTACTTTTATTTCTAAATTATAAAAAAGGGGCCAATAATAATGGTGCCGCCTCCTTTAATCTAAGCATAGGTTTTATTTTAGCGCTGATGGCTGATTTTTCAGGCATGATCTCCGTTGATATAAACTCCTGGAACACAGAAACTATCCTGGGCCACCAAGGTTACTCCTTTCTTGTTACGATACTATTTGGATTTGCTGTCGGTTGGTCCTACACTCAGCCCTTCTCAAAGACAGCTCTGTTTATATACATACTTTGTGTAATAGCTATGATAGCAAGTGTATTTTCTGGATACGAATTGGTTTTTTCATAAAATTTTCGAATTATTTTTTTAATTATTATCCCGCAGGAAGATTAAATCTGTGGACGAGTTCTCCACCATAGAACCCTGCATTTAATACAGTGAATAGACCTACCAATAAAAGGCAATGGTAAAGGACTTTACCCCAGATGGTATCCTTAAATCTAGATAAGAAAATCACTCCAAAGAATATTAGTATTGTAGATAGCGTAAAAAGTATATGGTTAGTCACAAACAGACTAAATTCATCCTTTAATTTTATGCTTCTTAAACCAAGAAACCCAACCACTGCTACTGGCAGCGAGGACCAGAATCCGAACTGCACGTTAAATGCTCCCGCCTGAGCTACAATCTTTTCCCCTCGGAAACTCCCATACAGTTCAAATATAGCCCCACTCACAAATAAACCAACTGGAAAGTGAACTATCAAGGGATGCAGTTTGGCAAAAAACATTTATTGGGCCCCGTTTTTGGTATTTCGATTGCGAACCAATTCCGAAAGAATTACTCCTGCTGCTACAGAAACATTGAGCGATTGAATCTTTCCCACGCCAGGCACCCGTACCACTTGATCACATCGTTTTTTTACATTTAAGGAGAGGCCGTCCTGTTCGTTTCCAAATACAACTACACATGGAAATCGTATTTCAATATCATAAATCGATTGTTTAGCATTTAGGTCAGCACCTATAACATAAATTTTTTTCGACATAAAATCTCGCAAAGCAGAGGCCAGGTCTGTACATTTATATATAGGAGTTATTTCCATTGCACCTTCTGCAGTTCTCGCCGCAGATGAAGTAAGCCTAGCTTGTCCTTCTTGATCAGAAATCACCATCCCCTCTACGCCAAAAAATGCACAAGTTCTTAATATGGCCCCTAGATTATGTGTATTCCCGATACAATCGAGTGCAACACCAATGCCCTTACTCCCCAACCCACTCTTAATAAAAGGATGAACAGAAGATGGACTAACTGGACGAACCACCATAACGACACCTTCGTGGTGGGTAGCAGATGCTACTTTATTTAAAGATTCTAAGTCCAACTCCCTGTATGGTAGTTTTTTAGCAGCACACCATTTTTTAACAGACCCTAATGCGGAAGAGCGCTTCTTAGAATAAAATAAGCGGCAAAGATCATCTGGGCGAGTCTTAAAAAACTGCATACAAGTATTCCAACCATATAATGTAAACTCTGAATCTTTTAAACGTTTAGACTCTAACGGGGCAGGCTGATTAGTCATTTTATTAGCAAATAAATTAATACAAATATTATAGAATTACCCATGACCACTGGCCATAAAGATTTCGGAAGATTCAAATTTAGGTTTTGGTAAGTGAGAAACCCTCTCAAAAAAAATATGCGCATTTTGAACAAGCTCATTAATTGTAAGTAAGTGATACATAGAACTCCTAAACCCTGCCGCACCTGGGTAACCATAAACTAACCATGAAGCAAATTTTCTTAGAAAAATTATTGTATTACGTAAATCATATTTAGTTCTTAATAACTCAAGGTAGCGATCAAGAAGTTTGCATGGTGATTCAAATTCATTTGTGTCAAGGCCTATACACTCTTTAAATATCCATGGATTCCTGAGGGCCCCTCGACCAATCATAACAGCATCAACTCCTGAATCACTTAGTAGTCTTTGAGCTTCTCCCACCGTTCGTATATCACCATTTCCAATAATCGGAAGTTTAGCCCTTTGTTTGACTTCGGTAATCAAGCCCCAATCCGCACGACCTTCGTACCCCTGTGCACGTGTGCGTCCATGTATTGCCACCCATTCACAGCCAGCATTGTAAGCCGCTGTGACACACTCATGAATTGTCAGCTCATCGTGACTCCATCCAGTCCGCATTTTAACGGTAAGAGGAAGGTCTATCCCACGTTTAATTTTTGTTAAGAACATTTCTAGATACGCCGGGTCACGCATTAATGCGGCACCACAACCTTTCTTTACTACCTTCTTGACGGGACAACCTAGGTTTATATCAACGAACGCCGCTCCGGTCTCCTTTACATAGTGAGCCGCATTTATTATATCTTCTTCCATTTCGCCAAAGAGCTGAATACCCACCAAAGATTTAGGCTTCGAATGAACCTCTATCATTTTATGAGTTTTCTCTGAATTATAAAGGAGACCTTTAGCAGAAACCAATTCGGAGACCAGGACCCCTGCTCCCATTTCATCCATTAACTGGCGGAAACAAACATCTGTAATTCCAGCCATGGGCGCAAGCCAAAAAGGGTTGCGTGCACCATCTATCAAGTTGCCGCCCAAAGACTCAGCAGGAAGAACACTTTGATTATTATACAAATTTGGACGGTTCATTTCCTCTCTGCAACTTTATCAAAATAAGGTTGAAAGTGAGGCGGGCAAGTTGCGGTTAATTCTATTTTCTTATCAAAGCATTGAAAGTCCATACGCCTATGATGTAAATTAAATTCCTGATCAGAAACCTTTCCATGACCGTAAACAGCATCATTGTAAATAGGAAGCCCAATACTAGCTAGATGAACTCTTATCTGGTTTGTACGCCCCGACCGTGGAACCACTCGAAGTAAAGAGCGACCATTGATTGATGTTAACCATTCAACATCGGTCCGTGCTGATTGAGAACCAGGAATCTCTTCACCTGTAACCCGTTTTGATGCTTTAAGTTTTCCAATTGATTTATCGATTATAAATTGCTTCGACTGCGGAACACCTACCACTAATGCAAAATATTCCTTATCAACCCTATTCTGTTTAAATTCTTGCATGAGAAAAGCCGCGGCTTTTTGTGTCCGAGCAAATACAATGACTCCCGTTGTGATTACATCAAGCCTTTGAATCGGCCGTGGTACTTCAGCGGGGTATACTTGCTTTAAAATTTCGGTCATTGAATTTTTAAAATATCGACCGCAAGGATGTACTGGTATCGGAGCTCTTTTATTAAATGCACGGATATATTTATCCTCATAAATAACCTTTAAAGTTCTATCCGCAGCTGGCTCTATTCTGAAACCCGCGTTTGTAACGGTGAGATCGCTTGCACTCAATTTCTGACCAATTAAGGCTACCTTACCATTGACCATTATTTTACCGGCACCAATCTGACATGACCATTCCTCTTCATCTTGATAAGAAAATCGCGTTGCAAAATATTTTTCGATAGAGAATCCATCGTATTGAGGAGGAACATGCGACCGGTATATCTGCTCAGTTGGAGGAAGTGTATGTAATCGCGTCATTATAAAATAAAATGGGGAATCCGTAGGCTATTGAAGAAAGTGATGTATTTTCTCAATATTAATTCCATTGTGGATTAACTGGAGCTTTTGTTAAATACTGATATTTTTCCCCTAATGAATTA
>CAJJDL010000132.1 GCA_905182935.1 uncultured Nitrospinaceae bacterium
ATCCGACAAACAAACTAAAAATATTGACTGGATTCGATGTATTCCGTTTATTTTTTTACATTTCGGGTGTTTGGGAGTTATTTATGTTGGTTGGAGTTGGTTTGCAGTTATGGCAAGTATTTTTTTATATTTAGCTAGAATGTTTGCCATAACTGGTTTTTACCATCGTTACTTTTCACATAATTGCTTTAAAACATCTCGTTTTATACAGTTTTTATTTGCTGCCCTAGGTAATTCTTCTGTTCAACGAGGTCCTCTTTGGTGGGCTGCAAACCATCGACACCACCACAAATATTCTGATAAAAACAAAGATATCCATTCACCTCGTCAAGTTGGTTTTTGGTGGAGTCATATGTTTTGGTTTACCTCACGTTGCCATTTCCCAGTTAAAACGAATCTTATTAAAGACTTTTTAAAGTTTCCTGAACTACGTTTTATAGATCGGTTTGATACGATTATCCCAATTATTTATGCATTTATTTTATATTTAGGGGGGGAGTTTCTCCAAAGCAATTATCCTAGTTTTAATACAAATGGGCTTCAATTAGTAGTTTGGTGTTTTTTTATATCTACCGTCGTCTTATTTCATGTTACGTGCTCCACCAATTCTTTTGCCCATATGTTTGGATCACAACCCTTCGAAACTAACGATGATAGTAGAAATAATTTTTGGGTAGCAATATTGGCACTTGGCGAAGGCTGGCACAACAATCACCACCATACCCCATCCTCAATAAAACAGGGAATACACTGGTGGGAACTTGATATCACCTATTATATTTTAAAAATTATGTCTTGGGCAGGTCTGATTTGGGATTTAAGAAGACCTGAAATAAAACTCACAGACAACTAAATCGTTAAAGCAATTAAATAGAGGTCTAGTTTGAATTTTGGAACAAATAAAAAAATAGCTGTCATTGGTACTGGTATCTCAGGGTTAGTTACTGCTTATCTACTGGCACCGGAAAACGATATCCACGTCTATGAAGCCAATGATTACATTGGCGGGCATACTAATACAGTGCCCGTAAAAATTAAAGACCATACATACAATATTGATACGGGCTTCATCGTTTTCAATGATCGTAATTATCCTAATTTCACTAAGTTACTTGCCCAAAATAATATTGCATCACAACCAACTCCGATGAGTTTCAGCGTCTCATGTGAGACAACCGGCCTAGAATATAACGGCACCTCATTGAATGGTTTATTTGCTCAACGGATTAATTTATTTCGCATTTCATTCCATAGGATGGTTTTTAATATTTATCGATTTAACAAGGATGCGAAGATTTTTTTAAACAATAATAATGAATTCGATTTACCTTTTTCAGAATTTTTAGAACGTGGAAAGTATGGAAGTGACGTCCGAGATTTTTATGTTTACCCTATGGCTTCAGCTATATGGTCGGAGGGACCAGATAAAATATCGGATGCACCATTTCATTTTTTTGCTAAATTTTTTGAAAACCATGGAATGCTTAACATTAATGACCGACCTCAATGGAGGGTCATTCAGGGTGGTTCTCAGGAGTATGTTAAAAAATTAACTGCTACATTTAGAGATAAGATTAGGCTCAAATGCCCTGTAAAAAAAATCCGTCGTGATAAAAATAATGTCAAAATTGAATCTGCTGACAAAGAAGAAACTTTCGACTATGTAATACTAGCTACCCATAGCGATCAGGCACTTTCCCTGCTATCCGATCCAACAAGACAAGAGAAAGATATCTTAGGTGATATTCACTATCAAAAAAATGAAGTTTTGCTTCACTTAGACTCATCTATTCTTCCTAAAAACAAAAGAGCATGGGCGTGCTGGAACTATCATAAGACAAAGACAGCAGTGGATCGTTCTTGCGTCACTTATAATATGAATATGCTTCAAGGTATTGACTCTAAAGAGTCATTTTGTGTCTCATTAAACTATAAAAATAAAATTGACCCCGCCAAAATAATCAAATCAATCCATTATGATCATCCTATAATTTCCAGAAAAACAATAAAGGCTCAGTCACGGTATCAAGAAATAAATGGAGTGAATAAAACTTTTTTTTGCGGTGCCTATTGGGGTAATGGCTTTCATGAAGATGGAGTAAAAAGTGCCTTGATGGTAACCAAACAATTTGGAAAGACTCTTTAAAATGAAAAGCTGTCTATACGAAGGGAATGTTATTCACACTAGGGAGTTTCCGTCTTTTCACTCATTTAAATACAACTTATTTATGCTTTGTGTTGACTTAAATGAATTACCAAATATTTTTAAACCCTATTGGTTTTGGTCCTCAAAATCCTGGAATTTGGCTTATTTTAGAAGAAAGGATCACTTAGGAAATAAAAAAGTGCCGTTAGAAACTTCGGTGAGAGATTTAGTTGAAAAAAAAATTGGGAGTAGACCTCTAGGTCCTATTCGTTTAATTACTCATTTTTGTTATTTTGGATACCGCATCAATCCAGTAAGTTTTTATTTCTGCTTTGATAAAAACCAAAATACATTACATTCAATTATTGCGGAAATAAATAATACACCATGGGGAGAACAACATTGTTACGTCTTTAACTGTAATCCTAGTATTCAAAAAACAAAAGGTAAGTTTACTTTCGATAATGCGTTTCATATCTCTCCTTTTATGAGTATGAAGCTAAAATATATCT
>CAJJDL010000133.1 GCA_905182935.1 uncultured Nitrospinaceae bacterium
TTGCTAGGGAAGAAGTTATTAATACAGCTAAAAGGATATTAAATAAGTTAGCTGTCATTTTCCACGCGTCTTCTGCTCCATTAACATTACGCATTTCCGTGAAAACGGGAATAAAAGCTGCTGTGACAGCTCCTTCACTTAAAATTTTTCTTTGAACATTGGGTATTCGGAAGGCAACAAAAAAAGCATCTGCCGCAGAGGTGGCTCCAAACTGCATTGCTATAATAAGATCTCTTATAAATCCCAATAAACGAGAGATAAGGGTCATCACACCAATTGTGCCTGCGGCTTGTCCTAATTTTTTTTTACTATCCATGATATTTTTAATTAGACAGAAGAATATATTTTCTAATATAAAATGAACTTACATACATAGATAGGATGTTGAGAAAGGTAGTTATTGGATAGATATAATGATTTCAATGATATGAAAAAATATTATAACTTATTGAAATTATACAAAATAATTAGATTCAAACCAATCTTTTTGTTAAATAATTTATTAGGTTAGAAGTTACTTTATTGGATGAAATAATTAAAAATGTGGATCTATATACCTTGAATAAAATTTTTAGCAAAAGAGCGGACTTGTTTTCCATTAAGAACGTGAAACCTTCTTATTTTTTCAATAGTTTGATTAGAAAATCGTTTTAATGGTAAATGAATTATATTTTTTTTATAATATTTAGAAAGCTTTCGCCAGCTTAATTTGGGTGGGCATGGAGCCACTATAGTTACATGTTTTTCTTGGGAATGAAAAAAAGCTGCTTCAAGAATTTTTTCTTCCAAGGTTTTAGCTATATTAATTCTTGGATCTTTCCAAATATCTGGGATCGGACGTGGTGGATAGATCATCATGCAACCACCATAAGTTGCACGGCCTAATCCAGGGCCGATTATATCGTTTGCATAATTTGTTGCAAAAAAACATAATGTTGATTCTTCATTGTGCTCTGCATACCAGGTTTGGCGCCATTGATAATTATTGGGATCTGGTTTTTCATCAAAAATAAAAACGACAATTTCTATGCGCCCGCGAGATGGCGGTATTTCTTTAACATACAAATCTCCCTTATGCCAATGTCGCAGAGTTTCTCTCATGTCTACGCCATCTTTTATTGAAGAAGTAAACTTTTCAGAGCGTGCAAGGTCATTGTTTAAAAGTAATTTTGTTTGCTCTCTAACATGGGTATTGAAACTTTCAATTTGGTCATCTTCTGGAGGCCACGAACATTGGCCGAATGGATCCCAGTCATGCTTCCATTTAGTTGTGTTTTTTATTTTTGGATCCGGTTTAAGATCTATACCGCGCCATTCAACTTGTATTTCTGATAAACGATTTTTCAAAACAATGGGAGTATCCTCGTTAATCACTGCTTTATCGATCCCTAGCGATATGGTTTGGAAATTTGAGATTTTATTTTTCACGTATGGATACTCTCTAGCAGCTTCTAGTACTGCTATAGCAAATGAATCCCCACCTATTTGTTTTGCTGTTGTTATCAAGGTATATAGATCCGGTGTTAAACGGTCTTCCATTATGCTGAGATTTCTTACGTACTGAAGATATATTTGAAATGTTTGTGAATTAAGGTTGTGATATTTTATCTTATTTTTTTCAATGAATATATTCCTTGCTCTCAAAAGTATTTCTTTGATTCCATCAATAGATATTTCTTTATCAGATTTAACTTCTTGACGGTATTTTTCCTGAAGATATGTTATGTAGGGAAATTCCGAGAGTGCAAAAAAAAGCGTTTCTTCTTCAACTTGAAAAATTTCTGGATTTTCTGGTTTTGTACTAGATTGTTCATAATGTTTCCTTTCATTATATGCATCTTTTATCCAAGGCCAATCTAGTATTGAACATATTAAGGTTATATTTTGGAAGTCCATCTCTAGTTGGTGTAGTTGGAATGCCATCCACCGTACCCTTTTATCGTGCAAGCTTCCTGTTATTGGTGGTTTTATTGTTAATAGAATAGATGTACAAAATTTTTCATACGATAGGCTTCGTAAAGCATAGGTGTCAGGAAAGTTTACTTTTCTGGGTTCATAACTGTCACAACTCAAATCAATATATTTCGTAGGAATATTTTCTTGAGTCGCAATTCGAAGGCCCATAATAACTGGCTGGCAAGGATCTATCGGAACATAATTAAATGAATCCGTTGATTCTTTTTGTATGCAAATTGTAATCGATGGTAATTGGTCAATTCCTGTCTCTATTTTTTGTTTAAACTCTGGTGGAAGAGCGACTGCAACACAGTCTGTTAACGATGATAATAAGCGGTCTTTTATAACGCGAGTAAAATTAGTGCTCCCATGTATTACAGGAAGAAATCTAATTTTTTTACTTAGGTTAAATATGTCCATTTTTATCTATCTGGATGTATTGGGCTATCTTCATCGAAAAAGAAATCTCCTAGTCCTTGTGGCAGGCGCATTTCTCCTAAGGCTCTATTTTTCTTTTCCGCCATCTCATCTAAGTTTAGAGCATTATCTCCAAGTACGTTCTGTACTGCTTCTTTCCAGGCTAAGTCTTTTGCAAGTGGATGATCTTTATCTTGTACCAACCTTTTCATTGCGTATTGTAGAATATGAAGACCGTCCCTTGGAGAAAAATCTAAGTCAAGCTGGTGGGATTTTTGTAGGAAA
>CAJJDL010000134.1 GCA_905182935.1 uncultured Nitrospinaceae bacterium
AACCTCCTCATTAATTACATTGGACTGACTTGTCATTTCTATTGTGCCTGATTGAATATCTTCAGGTTTATCATTTTTATAAGTCCTTCTAGATTGACTAACCGCTCGCCTGGGTTGTCTATGCTTACTATTTTCACCCCCACTTACTATTGTTTTGCCTGTAATAGTGGTAATGCTAGAATCCAGATTTGATATTTCTTCTTCGGTTTTCTTGGTAACAAAGTATTTAAAATCCACCCAGGAAATAGCTGTTGTACTAATAAACTCAAGTTCGAATTGAAGTTTTTCTTGAAGATTTAGCAAAAATTTTACTTTTTTATTAAGCATATATTCAATAACATCAGGAGAAACTTCAACTTTTATTTTTTTAACCTTACCGCTTGCCAAGTGTTCATTAATCTTCCGTAAAACATGCACAACAATATAATTAAGTGATCGCACAACACCGGTACCCGAACAAGAAGAACAAGCAATAAAAGCACCTTGCTGAACTGGTGGTGCCAACCTTTGACGAGACATTTCAAGCAAACCAAATTTTGAAATTCTAGCCATATTAATTCTAGCTTTATCAAGTTTACAAATTTTCTTTAATTCCTTCTCAACCAAAGCCTGGTTTTTCTTATGAAACATATCAATAAAGTCGATCACAACCAGACCGCCAAGATCTCTCAATCGTAATTGTCTGCCAATCTCTATAGCAGCTTCAAGATTAGTATTAAGGGCTGTTTCCTCTAATTGACTAGCACTTGTAGTTTTGCCTGAATTAACATCTATGCTTACCATTGCTTCACCCGAATCAAAAACAATTGACCCACCCGCCGGCAAGAGTACTTTTCGTTGATATAAAGATTCGATCTGATCTTCTATTTTAAAACGAGAAAAAATTGGCTGCGTATCTTGGTATAACTTTACCCTGTTTTCCAGTTTCGGCATTACCATCCGCATAAAACTCTTTACTGCCTTGTAAGACTCAACGTTATCCACAAGAACTTCAGATGTTTCTGTTGTAAAGTTATCTCTAACTAGACGAACCACCATGTCAGCTTCCTGATAAAGAAGGTATGGAGCCTTTTGAACACTTTTTTCTTGCGATGTTGTTAAATTTTCCCATACCATAAGGAGTCGATTAAGATCTTTTTGTAGTTCAGTTTTTGTTCTACCAACTCCGGCAGTCCTGATAATCAATCCTAAATTTTTTGGCAGCTCAAAATCCGCTACAAGCGTTTTTAAGTTTTTACGTTCTTCTCCATCTTCTATTTTACGCGAAACTGCACTTGCATGAGAACCGGACATTAAGACAAGAAACCTACCAGGAAGGGAAATACTGTTAGTGAGAGAAGGTCCTTTTGCATCTCGACTTTCTTTCGCCACCTGCACTAAAATTTCTTGACCACGCACTAAAACATCTTGAATTCGGACATGAGATTTTTTTTCACCTGTATCGACATAAGACTCTTTTAAAACATCTTTAAAGGGAAGAAAACCATATTTAGTACCCCCAAAATTAACAAATGCTGCTTCAATAGCTGGTTCGACTCTATTAATTACCCCTAGGTATATATTTCCTTTAATTTTTTCTTGTGATACGTTCTCTACTATATAATCATTTATTTTACCGTCTTCCAATATAACAGCGCGGCAAACTTCTGGATGATCTCTATTAATCATCATTGATAATTTTTTAGGCATGTTCCTCTTTCTTTAGGTGGGCTCCAATCAATAGTATCTATACAAGCTTAATTCACTAAATGAATATAGCATGAGTTTAATACTTATTGAGGCCAATTAGTTGTTTATTTTTAATAGCTTACCTAATTTAGAATAATCTAAGGCATAAATGGCATTAAATTACTTAATTTAATGTACAAGAGCACTCATCACGCTTATTAGAAATATCCTCTAATATAATCAGATTATCTCTTGCTAAATCAAAGACTTTCTGCAAATATAAATTTTAGTTAAATCATTCAATTCTACTATAAAATCATATGGAAATGCATACAGGGATGGTTTCATTAGATACATTAACTACTGAACAACTAAAAGGTAAAACTATATTCATTCGATGCGATTTTAATGTTCCATTGATTTCGACCACAAAAGGCTATTATCGAGTAGCCGATGATACTCGTATGAGACGTTTTTTTGATACAACATTTAAAAAAATCCATGATCTCACCGAAGGCGATTGCCGAATTATTATTGGTTCTCACCTAGGGAGACCTCAAAAACAAAAGGACCATATTGGATGGGATGGAATATTTAATATACAGTTTGTTAGTTCTCATTTCGATACATTGATTCGTCGACTCCATGATGATACATATACCATTTTCCCTCCAGAAATTATAGACTCTCACATGAAGCATTCCTTGGAAATTGCAGCCCATAAGCGCATGCCACCCGGTGGAATAAAATTTCTTCCTAACCTCAGGTACTTATTAGATCCATCTAGACCGGATACGTACAGGCAAGAGTTTATATATGAACTTGCAAACGTATCTGATATATATATAAACTGTGCCTTTGGATGCAGTCACCGAATCACAAAAAGCATAAAAATGTTACCTCAGCTAATGAAATCTCAAAATAAACTGGTAGTCGCTGGGACCCTCTTAAGCGAGGAAATCAAAAGTCTAGGGAACTTTGGCCAAAAAATAATAAGTCAGCCTAAAAAAACAGTAGTCATTGCCGGTGGATCGAAGGTTTCAGACAAACTAGCTGTATTAAAACAGTTTGTGCATACTGGGGTCAAGGCAATTTTTATTGGCGGAAAGATGGTGAACGCATTTTTGCTTGCTCAAAAATCAAAATCTAAAATAAAATCCTTTGATATTTCTGATATTCCAGCTAGTTTACTTAACTCGAACAATGAAACTAATAATGACTTAGTTAATGAGGTGGGTCTTGCAGCAGAAATATTAGACCTATCAACTAAAAAAAAGGTTGATTTAATTTTTCCCCAAGATTACAAATGTGTCAATGAATTCAAGTCATCTAAGTATTTCATTAAATCAGAACTCAACTTTGAAAAAGAAATACAACTAGACCTAGGGCCTCAAACAATAGAGAATTTCAAGGATACTATCCTGTCCGATGGAGTTGAAAATATTTTATGGAATGGTCCTCTAGGAGCTTATGATCACCCAACAAACTCTGATTACATAGAAGGATCTTTAGAGTTAGCTAAACTTTTATTTGAAGAAGCTCTGACAAATAAAAAATTTTCCGTTGTTATAGGGGGTGGAGATTCAGCTGCGATCCTCAGTAAAATTGGAGCCAATCAATTAAAAAATCTAATAAGACAATGCTTAGAAAAGCAACTAGCAGCACCAATAAATCGAAGTTTGATTAATTTGGATTTTACAGTTGATGATAACTATCTGTTATGGAATTACCTGTCATCTAATTTTTTTATTTCAACGGGTGGAGGGGCTACTCTAGAATTTTTAGAGAAATTTCTCAAATCCGAAGGAAATGGCGAGCTAGCATCTTACCTACCGGGGACTTCAACATTAATGGAGCTAACTACGGCATGAAAAGTATTAACATTAGAACTTTTAAATTTATTTGATACGGGTATTAATAAACTAACTAACGAAGCACATTCTTCAAGTAATTTTACATAACACCCCTTGGTATCAAGAGCCAATTGAGTTGGCTCATTTTCTTGAATATTTTCTTTCCGCTTAACAAACATATCTGTAATTGATTTAAGCTCAGGATTAACAAATCCAATTTGATTAATTCTTTTATCCAATTTTTCTATTTCTTCAGCCAATATCTTTACTGCATCAATTGTTTTAGTTAAGTTACCACTTGAGCATAAATTGATAATTTCATTAGTTAATTTTATACCAATAGACGCAATACCATTAAGAGATTTCAAGGTAGCCATTTTATCATCTATTTGCATGCATAGTTTATCAGTATTATTACAATCATATTCTCGAAATAGTAATTCTCCAATATCGCAGTGAGTATTATTTTTATCCATTTCTTGACCTAGAGATTTCAACCAATGCTCAGCGTAAACTTCTCTAATAACATCATTTAACGTTATGGGGTGCTTTATCAATGAACGAAGTCTTAAACGACTATCTTCTCCTATATAGGTATTAAAAATATTTATTTCATCCATATTAGACATTGTTTTAGTTATTTCCCATACACCGTTAGCATGATGCCTTTGAATCATTAATAATAAATGATCTGGCTGTACTTTATGAACACAGACAATATTATTACACTCAACACCATAACTACATGGAGCACATTCTATACGAGCCTGAAAGATAACATGACCTGGACTATAAGGAGCGGTCTCATAAGGATGAGCATGTGCAAAAAATAACCCAACTACAGTTGTTCCAACGGCTGCAGCAATATGCATAGTTCCGGTGTCATTGGTGATTAAATATGAACAACGTTTTACTAATGAGGATAACTCATCGACATTAGTTCGACCTGTAAGATCAATTAATTCATCTTTATATTTCGAAAAATAAACTATTTGTTCACCCAATTCCTTTTCGGAGTCTATTCCAAATAAAATCAATTTTGCACCAAGGCTTTCTATTAAGCCATCGGCAAGAATGGCAAAAGACTTAGGGGACCACCGTCTACCTTCAATACTAGAACCAGCCTGCATTCCAATAATAAGGTCACCTTCCTTAATAGAGTTACTAAATTTTTTAATTAGGATCTTTATATCGATCGAACTTGGGATTAGATGAATAGGGTTATTTTCAGGGGTAACACCAGCACCTCTAGTAAATATTTCCACAAGATTAAAAGGGTTAATCCTACGATTAAATGGCTCCGTGCCAAAGTACTGCATCCAAGGATCAAAAGTTATACGATCCCCATTATTATCACACCCAAAACCACGCACATTATTGATACCTAAATAAGAAATCATAAAAGCACTTAATTTTGAATGGCTTAAATTAATTAATAAATCATAGTTATTAATTTTTAATTCATCCAATAGTGACTCTAAGTATCTATAAAGATCAATCCAAAGAAAACCATTTAGACTTTTTCTATCTCTAAATTGCTTTATATCAATAACTACCCTTTTATTAATATGTGGAATATTTTTTGAAAATTCTTCAAAATCCTTAGTAACCATTAATGTTATATTTGAATCACGGTATTTTTTTCTGAGCCCAGTTATAGTGGGAGTTGTTTGGATTAGGTCCCCCATTCGAGTCATATTAAGAATTAAAATATTTTTAACCATTATTAGACTCTGTTTTAACCAGTTGATCTGTCATTAAAACAAGTAATTCTTCCTTACTTAAATCACCTGTCGAAACACCAATTTGATCAACCATTGTTTTAATTGAAAAATCATTCGAACCACGAAATTGCTCAAGATATTTTCCCAGGTCTGTAGACAAACCAGCGTAATCAATGCTGCTACTCAACGGGTCTCTAGGTTCAACCTTAAATCTAGTCGTCAACTGATCTAAGTTATCCATAAATATATAAATAAGCATTTCCTCCATACGATGTTGAATCGTATGCTCTTTTAAAACTCGTTCTTTACCACAACTAGCAATTACCTTAGCTTCATCAGAGTTATTCAAGTAGTAATCAATTTTTTCACACAGATCATCAACGGAACTAAATGTTACAATTTCCTTTAAAGGATCTATTAAGTCATCTAATTCAGAACGATCATCAATTAACTGAAACCCACCGCAGGCAGCGATTTCAAAAGTTCTAGGATTTACAAAGTCGCCAACAGGGTTTACACCCTCGTGAAACGAAGAAGAATGTAAATTTAAATTAATCTTAGCTGCATTATAAATTTTTATAATATTATCTGAATTAAGACGCTTATTATTATTTTGAATTCGGGAACCAAGAATTGAGTTCAAATTCCATTCAGTTCCCCATATTTTAAAATCATAATCAAGTAAACGAGGAAATGATTGCACTCTATTAAAATAGCCGGCACCCATAAAGGATACATCCGAAGAATACTTATATCTCTCTTCTGTGCATAATGAGATTTTCCTATGAACACTTGGCAAACATGCTTGTGGAAGATAATAGTGATTTTCAGCACCAATATCACTTAGTTTTTCAAAAAATTCTCCCCTCTGAATAGTGAAAAAATAATCATAACAAGAACCAATATCTTTCCAATATGTAAGATTTCTAAAATCTTCAACAAACCAAAAAGCAACTGG
>CAJJDL010000135.1 GCA_905182935.1 uncultured Nitrospinaceae bacterium
GCCTTAAAGACGATGGGGTTACACTCAATAATGGAGCAGGAAGGGTATACTGGTTTAATGCTTGGCATTCGCAGGGATGAAGAAGGGACTAGAGCCAAAGAACGTTATTTTTCTCCTCGCGACAAAAACTTTGAGTGGAACTTTAAGGACCAACCACCGGAATTATGGGACCAATTCAAGACATCGTTTGCTCCTGACACGCATATTCGCATTCATCCTATTCTTCATTGGACTGAGTTAAATGTTTGGGAATACATCCATCGTGAAAAAATCCCAATCATTGATCTTTATTTCGCTAACTCTGACGGCAAGCGCTACAGATCGCTTGGTTGTGCCCCATGTACGACTCCAATCGATTCGAAGGCTAAAAATGTAGTAGAAGTTATTGAAGAATTAAAGTCGATAACCTCATCTGAACGTTCTGGTAGGGCTCAGGATCAGGAAGATACATATGCAATGCAAAAACTTCGAGCCCGAGGTTATATGTGATTGAAGGTATTATTTTACGTGCTTTCTATATTACATATTGATTACTTTCAATAATCAACGTCACATAATCTGTAAATACCAATAAGAATTAAATACAAAAAGTAACTATGAATAATAACGGTAACGATCCATTAAGTAATCGCTTGATGAAATTGGTCATTGTGGGTCACGTGGATCATGGAAAATCTACTCTCGTCGGACGGCTTATGTCCGATACTGACAGTTTACCTAGTGGGAAGCTAGATTTTGTAAAAGATATTTGTAAGCGCCAGGGCAAGGAGTTCGAGTACGCTTTCCTTCTTGATGCACTGGAAGAGGAACAGGAGCAGGGAATTACAATTGATACGTCACAAATTTTTTTCAATACTAAAAAGAGACGATACGTAATCATCGATGCTCCAGGGCATAAAGAATTTTTAAAGAATATGGTGACCGGTGCAGCAAATGCTGAGTCAGCACTGCTTCTCATTGATGCGCATGAGGGAATTCAGGAACAATCACGTCGTCATGGATATATATTGAAGTTGCTAGGTCTTACACAGGTGGCTGTAGTTATTAATAAAATGGACTTAGTTAATTACGATCCCAATATTTATAATAAGATTAAATCTGAATATACTAAGTTTCTTGGGTCAATGGGAATTGAGGCTAGGGAATTTATTCCTGTCTCGGCTAAATTGGGAGTTAATATCGCAAAAACGAGTGACAAGGTACCTTGGTATAAAGGACCTAGTATTTTGCAGATGTTGGACCAGTTTACAGAAAAAAAAATACCAACTCATCTTCCGTTCCGTTTTCCAGTGCAGGATGTTTATAAATTTGATGAACGGAGGATCATCTCTGGAAGAGTTGAGTCGGGAAAGGTCAATGTAGGCGATCAACTGGTCTTCTCCCCGTCAAATAAGGTTGGAGTGATTAAAAGTATCGAGGCATGGAGTGTAGATAAGCAACCTAAAAAAGCAGAAGCTTCTGAGTCTGTAGGATTCACACTTGGAGAACAGATATTTGTAGAGCGTGGTGATGTTGCGAGCCTCAAGAGTGAGTTGCCCATTGTCTCCACTACTTTTGATGTCAATGTGTTTTGGATGGGACAGCAAAATCTTGAAAAAGGAAGAATATATACATTAAAACTAACTACTCAAGAGGTGCCTTGCGAAGTTGTAGAATTTAAGAAAGTTACCGATGCTTCGACGCTAGAAACACTTAAAGGGCAGGAATATTTAGAGAAAAATGATGTTGCTGAAGTGACACTTCGCACCTCTACTCCGGTGGTTTTTGACTTATTTGGATCTATCCCAACAACAGGTCGTTTTGTTCTAGTAGATGGATATGATGTGTGTGGTGGAGGAATTATTACCACATATACGCCAAATAAAACAGATCGTTTGCGTGATGAGGTTCGTCATCGCGACTTTCATTGGCTTAAGAGTGACATTAAATTAGAAGAAAGAGCTTATCGAAATGGACATCAATCGACTCTGATATTGATTGTGGGATCCTCCGGGGTAGGAAAGGCTAAGCTGGCCAAATATCTTGAGAAGAAACTTTTTGAACTCAATTATCAGAGTTATCTTCTGGATGGGCGGAATGTGGCGTTGGGTGTTTCTGCAGATATTGGGTCACAGCAGAAAAAACAAGAAGGTGAAGTGCTACGAAGGTTTGGTGAAGTAGCAAAACTATTTCTCGATGCCGGACATGTGGTGATATCTACATCCAATGTTTTTAATCAGGAGGATCACTCAGACCTTCGCTTATTGGTAGAACCATGCCAAGTTGTAGAAATTTTTGTTACAGATGAAACAAAGCAAAGCGAAAATTGCGATATTAAACTATCAATAATAGAAGCTGAAAAAGAAAACGAAGCAGCTAATACGATTTACAACTATTTGAAAGATAAAAAAATTCTTACAGGGCACAATTATTCAATCTAAGTGCAGTTTTTTTTTGTGTGTGGTATTTTTGAAAATGATTGACTTTAATTTGATGAGGTCCAGAATGGATCTCTTTCTAACCATAATTAAAAAACTTTAGTCCAAGCGAGGCTTCTAATAAAATGCCCAAGGTTACGATAACTAATGAAGAAACAGGTGAATCCAAAGAATATAAATTGGGTTATGGAGCTAATTTAAGAAAATCTGCATTGTTTCAGGATGTCGATCTCTATAAAGGGCTGAACACCCAATTAAATTGTAGGGGTATGGGGCTTTGCGGTAAATGTGTTATAGAGCCGACCCCGCTTAACAATGTAAGCGAACAAACTTTTTTTGAAAAAATTCATCGATTGGAACCTCATCAAAGATTGGGATGTCGTACTAAAGTTTTTGGGCCGGTTACCATTAAAGCAGGCATCCAAGATTGAGCTATTCTCCGCTGCTGTTAAACCTCTAAAATAATAACAAAAAACATAAAAATTTAATCTCCTTGAACCTTGTCATTACATTTGTAAGATGATAAGGACAGGTAAAAGTGTTAACCCGATCAATGTAATAAAAGCGTGTATCAGGACGTCCCACTTTTTGCTGATAGGCACGATTGTGATAAAGTAGCCGAAAACTAGGTAGTCCCAAATAGCATTCTCACTATCGATTTGGTTCCTTATGAGAAAGATAACCAGGCAGATTATAACTCCATAGTACAGTAGACTATGTATTCTAATGATGGCGGGAGTTTTTTTTTGGAATACCATGAAGACACCCAAGAAAATATTTATAACATGGAACCCGATCGCAGGAACCAGCCAAATCAAAGGTGATGAGGGTGAAAGAGTTGGGAATAGTTCAGTTGCCATGAGTATTTTCGAAGTTATTTAAGGCTTTAAAGAAAGAGACAAATTTTAACATGGATATGAATTTAAAAAATCGCAAAGTGGTCATTACAGGTGTCAGTGAGGGCATAGGCAAAAGTTTAGCTATGACTTTTGCTGAGGCGGGAGCAAAGGTAGCCGGATCGGCACGCAATAGTGAACGACTTTATGCTATAGAAAAAGAAATTTCAGGGGCAGGACATTTTTTTCTCTCAGCTGATTTTTCTAAATCAGAAGACATTAAGATGTTTCATGATAAAACTATTTCAGCATTTGGAGGGATCGATATTCTAATTAATAATGTTGGGTCGATTCAGAAGCTGGCAGGGTTTTTTGACTTAAGCGATGAAGATTGGCAGGAAGCGTTTGATGTTAATCTTATGTCCGCCGTAAGGTCATGTCGATTATTTAGTTCATCCTTAAAAAAATCAATAGCACCTAGAATCATAAATATAACATCCGTTGCTGCGAGTCGTCCTGGAGATGTATTTCCTCATTATAGTGCTGTGAAAGCGGGGCTGTGCAATTTAACTATTTCATTGGCGCGGGCGCTTGCTGAAGATAAAGTACTAGTTAATTCGGTTTCTCCTGGACCGGTTTGGTCAAAGTCATGGGATGATGAAGCTAGAAACATAGCTAATAACTCAGGAGATGATTTACAAAATGTAGTGGATGAAATTCGTTTGTCTTCTGCTCAAACGTTGTTGCTTAAGAGA
The DNA here is from genome assembly GCA_905182935.1 of uncultured Nitrospinaceae bacterium. Lineage (GTDB taxonomy): Bacteria > Nitrospinota > Nitrospinia > Nitrospinales > VA-1 > Nitromaritima. Next base: position 4,009 of record CAJJDL010000135.1, read on the forward strand.
ATGGGGGCTCCTGATGATGTGGCAGGTTTAGTTCTTTTTTTGGCTTCTGATTTATCAAGTTGGATTACTGCATCCAACTTCACAGTAGACGGAGGATTTAATCAGAATCCTTATTAGTTAATTTTTTTAAAATTCTGAGTATGCTCAATACGAAAATATCTTTTAAAAAAAATTTATGACAAAAACTATCAACCCGCAAATTTTCAGAGAATACGATATTCGTGGATTAGTGGATCAAGATCTTACCCGAGATTCCGTAGAGCGAATTGGTAAAGGTATAGGTACCTATATTCGCAGAAACGGAGGAAAGACTCTAACGGTAGGGTATGATATGAGAGTTAGTTCGATCCCATTTCGGGATAGTCTTATTAGTGGAATAAATTCGACCGGATGCGATGTTATAGATATAGGAATGGTTCCAACCCCTGTAGCCTATTTTTCTTTGCATCACTTGAAACCCGATGGTGGAGTAATGATTACAGGAAGCCATAACCCTTCAGAGTTTAATGGGTTTAAAATTAGTCATGGTCTGCATAGTTTGTATGGAGAGCGGATTCAAGAACTACGAAGACTTATTGATGTCAGTGACTATGAAACCGGAATGGGTACGTTGAAGCATAAAAATATTTTAGAAGATTATATTCAAGGCATCTGCGACTTGGTCCAAATTCCACGTTCAGTTAAGGTTGTAGTAGATGGGGGTAATGGATGCTTTGGAATAGTAGGTCCGAAGCTTCTAAATAAGATAGGAGTAAATATTACCGAACTATATTGTGAACCTGATGGAAAATTCCCGAATCATCACCCGGATCCAACAGTAGCAAAGAATATGGTTGACCTCATTGATAAAGTAAAAGAAGAAGGGGCAGAGCTTGGAATCGGGTTTGATGGTGATGCAGACAGAATAGGTATTGTTGATGAAAAGGGTAATATCTTGTGGGGTGATCAACTTTTAATGATATTTGCGAGAGATATACTCAAACGTAACCCAGGTGCTACCATCGTAGGGGAGGTTAAGTGTTCGCAAAATCTTTTCATGGATATTGAGGCGCATGGCGGCACAGCGGTAATGTCTGCAGCAGGTCATTCGTTAATTAAAAAGAAAATGCAAGAGACCAATGCATTGCTGGCAGGTGAAATGAGCGGGCATATATGTTTTTCAGATGAATACTACGGTTTCGATGACGCTATTTATGCAGCATGCAGAATTCTTAAGATAGTGGCATCCTCAAAAGAAAAAGTTTCAGCGATGCTTGCAGATGTCCCAAAAACGGCGGCAACTCCAGAAATTCGTGTTGATTGTCCTGATGAAAATAAGTTTGAAATTGTCCGTGAACTTACAGAGAGTTTTAGGGAAAAATATGATGTGGTTGATATTGATGGAGTTAGAATAAAGTTTGATAACGGGT
>CAJJDL010000136.1 GCA_905182935.1 uncultured Nitrospinaceae bacterium
GAAAAAATTAAAAAAGGACAAGTTGATAAAAGAAATCCCGGTTCGAGATTATGTGGCGGCTATCAGTGTGGGCGTTGTAGGTGGAAAAAACTATCTGGACTTAGATTACTCTGAGGATTCCGAAGCGGATGTTGACATGAACATTATAAAAACCGGAACAGGAGGATTTGTAGAAATTCAAGGCACGGCCGAACGCGAGCCCTTCTCAGAAAAACAAATGAAAGCAATGCTCACTCTTGCCGATAAAGGCATAAAACAACTTGTAGATATCCAAAAAAAAGCTATTGGGACTCTGTGACAATTTTTCACAATTATTTCATCTAGAACTTATCACTCCTGTCTGAGAGCAATATTTTTCAATACAACACTTACTGCAGTAAGGTGATGTAGGCTTGCATATATTTTGCCCAAAACTTACTAACAAATTATTAAATTCTTTCCAGTAACGCTTTGGAAGCATTTTTCTTAGAGCTATTTCGGTTTCATCTGGAGACTTTGTTTCTACATAGCCCCATCGGTTTGAAATTCGGTGAACATGTACATCTACGCATATGCCCAGGTTACCATAACCTAAAGTTATTGTAAGGTTCGCTGTTTTACGCCCCACGCCTTTAATTTGAAGTAATTCATCCAGTAATTCAGGAACTTTCCCATCGTATTCATCAATGAGGACTCTACATAAATTGAACAGTGTCACTGTCTTATTTCGAAAAAAAGCAACTGGGTAAATCGCTTTTTCTACCTGTTCGGGTTCAAGATTTACAAAATCTTCAGGAGTACAAGCAAGAACAAATAATCTATCAGAAGCAGAAGCCGTAACCATATCTCTAGTTCGTAAACTAAGGATACAACTAACAAGTACCATGAATGGATTTCGCTTGGAGCTAATTGCTGTCACGACAGGAATAGGCCAAGTTTTAATTGATTTTCTAAGATGCTTAAGCGAGATAGAAATATCAGAAGGGTTCATAAACTTATCCTAAAAACTAAAAAATCCAATAACTTACACATAGATTATGCACTAATTATAATGGATAATATAAATTGTTTCTGATATTATTGTCTGCTAAAAAGCATCTAGAGTATCAACTATATAATCTAATAAACAGAAATATGCAGCATACTATCTCCATTCTTGTCGTAAACCAATCAGGAGTCCTTTCAAGAATTTCTGGACTTTTTAGTGGGCGTGGCTTCAACATAGAAAGTTTAAACGTCGCTCAAACTAACGAGCCAGGAATTTCGCGCATGACTATTGTCACGATAGGAGACGAAAAAAAAATCGAACAAATAACTAAACAATTAAATAAACTTATTGATATTATTAAAGTTACTGACTTAACCGAAGAATCATTTGTTGATCGCGAATTAATTTTAGTAAAAATGAATGCGGAACCACGCATCCGAGAAGAGATCTTGCGAGTTGTTAATATATTTCGAGCTAAGGTTGTTGATGTAAGCACAGATAACTATACAGTAGAAATTACCGGTGATGAGGGCAAGATAAAAGGGTTTTTGGACTTACTTAGACCACTGGGAATTAAAGAAGTTGTTCGATCTGGACGTATCGCTATCAGCAGAGGAGTCAAGTTAACAAACTGATTCTGACAAAAAAATTTATAATCGATAAAAACCTATTAAAAGTTAAGCTAAAGGAGGAAAAATTGCCAAGTATCTATTATGACCGCGACGCAGACATCAAAATTTTAAAAAATAAAACGATTGCCATTATTGGCTATGGTAGTCAAGGCCATGCTCACGCAAGAAACTTACATGACAGCGGTCTTAAAGTAGTAGTCGGTTTACGTAAGGAAAGTACTTTCTGGAAGAGAGCCCAAAAAGACGGGTTAAAGGTCATGACGGTTGCTGAAGCATCAAAAATTGCAACTATCATAATGATTCTTATTCCAGACGATAAACAACGATCGATGTATGACAATGATATTGCTCCTCACCTTAAAAAAGGCGATGCTATCGCATTCGGCCATGGTTTCAACATACATTTTGGTCAAGTGGTGCCTCCGAGCACAGTTGATGTTTTTATGGTAGCACCAAAAGGACCTGGGCACTTAGTTCGAAGAACATACGAACAAGGAGCTGGTGTGCCATGTTTAATGGCTATTCAGCAAGATGTAACCAAAAAAGCAAAAAAAATTGCTTTAGCATACGCTAAAGGAATTGGTGGAACACGTGCGGGCGTTCTTGAAACATCCTTTAGAGAAGAAACGGAAACAGATCTATTTGGAGAACAAGCTGTTTTATGTGGTGGTCTTGTAGAACTTATTAAAAATGGTTTTGAAACTTTAACAGAAGCTGGTTACCCACCTGAAATGGCTTACTTTGAAGTTTTACACGAAGTAAAACTGATTGTTGATTTAATTTATGAAGGTGGAATAGCTAACATGAATTATTCTATTTCTAATACAGCTGAATACGGAGAATATGTTTCAGGAAAAAAAGTAGTAGATAGTAAATCTAAAGAAAAAATGAAAGAAATTTTAAAAGATATTCAATCTGGTAAATTCACAAAAGACTGGATGGAGGAATG
>CAJJDL010000137.1 GCA_905182935.1 uncultured Nitrospinaceae bacterium
TAAACTTAACTAATATTTGAGCTGTGATATTTGAATGATACACTACTTAATGAGTTCATTCTATCTACTGTCGTCAATGAAATTCACTACGTTATGGCCTTAAATAAAAATTATTTTTTGCACAACAAGTCAAAGAGACTTCCTGATTGGCTTAAGACTTCTCTTCCAAAGGGTGAAAATTTCTATCACCTAAAAAAATTAGTAGATAGATACGGATTAAATACTGTATGTGAGTCTGCTTCATGCCCGAATATTGGTAGTTGTTGGTCATCGGGAACTCTAACTCTCATGATACTTGGATCTACTTGTTCCCGTGCCTGTCGGTTTTGTGACGTTCCCACGGGTCATATGAAACAGCCTAGAGAGACAGAACCAATAGAAGTTGCCGAAATGTTATCTATGTTAGGTCTGAATTATGTGGTTATAACTTCAGTTGATCGTGATGACCTCTATGATGAAGGAGCTAATATTTGGGCCGAAACTATTCATCTTGTGAAAGAACATTGTCCAGGTATGAAAGTAGAAGCTTTAATTCCTGATTTTAAGGGTAAATTTTCGCTCGTTAATAAAGTATGCCAGAGCAAACCGGATGTTATTGCTCATAATTTAGAAACGGTTGAATCTTTACAATCTTTAATAAGACCTCAATGCCGATATTCATGGTCATTGGAAACTTTAAATATTGCTTCTAAAAAAAACATAATTACTAAAAGCAATCTTATGTTAGGTTTTGGCGAGAAAAAAAAAGAAGTTGTTGAGACCATGCGCCATTTAGTTGAAGTTGATTGCCAGATTCTTTCAATTGGTCAATATTTAAGACCATCAAAAAAACATTTGGAAGTGGTTGAGTATATTCATCCGGATAAATTTTTAGAATATAAAGTAATTGGGGAGTCACTTGGTATTAAGCATGTTGAAGCTGGGCCTTTGGTTCGAAGTTCTTATCGGGCAGATCAACAATCAAAAATAGTTATGGAGAACTTACAATGTTCGTGAGAAATGTTATGAAGTTTGTGATGTCTCAGGAGAATGTGATTTGAAAATTTTTAAACTAGTTTCTACTTTTGTGTTTGCGGCTGTGGCACTTGGATTTTTTGCCAGTATTGGTATTGTGGCTGCTGTGTCATTCTTGAAATTATTTGGTATTGAAACTCTCTGAAATAATGTGATTGTTTTTAAATTTAGTTAAACAGTCGGGGCTATTGTTTACATTATTAGTGAAGTTGTTTGATTTTTTTGGGTGAACCTTGTTGTCAGTTGGTTGGTATTTCCATGGTGTGCTCAGCTGGTCAAATAGATATAAATTAAGATGTTATCTTTGATTAGTTATCGGTTTCATGTGAGTTAATAGCATGGCACCGAACGTATGAAGTTCCTGATTGAAATATTTTTGGATATTCAGTTTTACATTTTGTTTTAAGACTTGATTGCTCTGGTTCATTGAGGAATATTGGACATCTTGGATGAAAATGGCAACCCTTTGGTGGGTTTAAAGGAGAGGGCACATCACCTTTAATAGGATTAAACGATTTTTTAATTTTTAAATCAGGTATGGCTTCCAATAAAGATTTTGTGTAAGGATGCTTTGGTTTTTTAAATATATTAACTACGGTGTCTTTTTCTACAATTTTCCCTAGATACATTATTGCTACGTGATCTGCCATGTATCTAACTACGTTTAAATTGTGAGTGATAAATAAGTAGGTTAAATTTCTTGAGGCCTGTAATTTTTTAAGTAAATTAAGAACTTGTGCTTGCACTGATACATCCAAGGCACTGGTAGGTTCATCTAGAACTATAAAGTCTGGTTCGAGAATTAATGTTCGAGCAATTGCGATACGTTGTCTTTGCCCTCCTGAAAATTCATGCGGATATCTTTCAGCTACCGACATAGGTAATCCTACTTCATTTAAGACGTGTGCTAATTTTTTTCTCTGCTCTTTTAAGCTTAAACTTTGAAAGTGTATCTGTAGGCCCTCACCAATGATTTCTTCTATTGTCATACGTGGAGACAATGAACCCATTGGATCTTGGAAAACAATTTGCATTTTTTTTCGAAATTTTTTAGTTTCTGTGTTATTTAATAGCATTAAATCAATGCCATTAAATAAGACTTTGCCTCTGGCTTCTCTTGTTAGCTTTAAAATGGATTCTCCTAATGTTGTTTTACCGCAACCAGACTCTCCAACAATAGCAAGAGTCGATCCTCTTTGTATTTCTATATCAATATTATCAACAGCCTTTATGTAATTAACCACTCGTAAAAATATACCTTTCCGAACCGGAAACCATGTATGTAAGTTCTTAATAGATAGAATCGAATCATTACCTAATTTATGAGTTGGAGATTTTATTTGTTCCCTTTTGACTGGTTCTTTTACACTCTTATCTTGATTATATAAATGGCATGCTGTGAAATGATCGGACGCTATATTATATTGAGGGCTATCAACTTCATGGCAAATATTCATTACATGATCACAGCGATCAGCAAATAAACAACCTGATCCGTAATCAGTCGCACTCGGAACCATTCCAGGAATAGTGTTAAGAAGGAAACCTTTGTCTTCAATTCTTGGGATTGAATTCCATAAACGTCTTGTGTATGGATGAGCCATATTTTTAAATATATTACTATGACTCCCTTTTTCTACAATTTTACCTGCATACATAATGCAAATATCATCAGCTACCTGATTAACGATTCCCATGTCATGAGTTATTAGTAAAATTGCCATTCCTGTTTCTTTTTGTAGGTCAGTCATTAGTTTTAAAACTTGAGCTTGTATTGTTACGTCGAGTGCAGTTGTTGGTTCATCGGCTATTAATAATTTTGGTTTGCAGGCTAGAGCCATAGCAATCATGACACGTTGTTTCATTCCACCAGATAGTTCATGAGGGAAACAGTCAACGCGTTTATGTGGATCCGGTATTCCAACTTGATCTAATAGTTCAATAGCTAATTTTCTAGCTGGGCCTTTTGCAATTTTTTGATGTTGATATAGAGGCTCTTCTAACTGATTACCAATCATGTAAAGGGGATTTAATGAAGTCATTGGCTCCTGAAATATCATGGAAATATCGTTACCACGTATTGATTGCATCTCTGTTTCAGATAGACGTGACAAGTCATTTTCATTGAATATAATTTGACCGGAGGGATGGAAACCATTTTTTGCAATTAGTCTTATCAACGAAAATGCAGTTTGTGTTTTTCCGCATCCTGATTCACCTACTAAAGCGAGAGTTTTACCTTTATTTAGATTAAAGGATACCCCGTTGACAGCCTTTGCTGTTTTGTCTAAGCCGACTTTAAAGTAGGTTTTTAGATCCTTAACTTCGAGTAATACTGACATTTATGAGTTCCTCTTTGGATCAAATACATTACGAATGCCTTCACCAACAAATGTTAGTAATGTAAGCGCGGTTGTAAGGGCTATAAATGTTGGTAGTAATATCCAGATTGCCTGAAGGTTAGTTTTACCTTGAGCTAATAATTCACCAATGCTGGGTGCTGGACTTGGAACACCCAAATTCAAAAAATCTAAACTAACAAGTGCTAAGATCCCTGCTGTCACCTCAAATGGAAAAAATGTAACCACCGGTGTTAAAGCGTTTGGAAGAATATGTTTTCGCATTATTGTAAAATTAGAAACACCCATAGACTTTGCTGATTTGACATATTCAAAATTTCTAATTTTTAAAAATTCTGCACGTATATATGCTGCTATTCCCATCCATGCAGTCAAATTAAGAATTAGGAAAAGTAATAAAACAGAAGGTACCAAAAATGAACTAAGAATGATAAGAATGTATAACCTTGGAATTGAGCCCCAGATTTCGGTTAACCGTTGACCTATTAAGTCAACCCAACCCCCAAAAAAACCTTGAGTGCCACCAAGTAAACAACCAATTAATGTTCCAGTAATGGCTATCGAAATACCAAAAATCATTGATATTCTAAGTCCGTAAACTAATCGTGCTAATACATCTCGGCCTCTATCATCGGTCCCAAGGTAATGCCCGTCAACCCAGGAAGAATTTATGGTTTGATTTGTCCGCTCATTAAATGTTTTATAGGGAGCTGCAAGAACAACATTTCCTGTAATGCTATCAGTCGGGATGTATTTATAATCATAACGAACTGGTGGCCACAAAAACCAATAATCACGTTGTTTAATGGTTTTTTTAATTAGATTTTCTGTATTTGGTTGGGTAATTATGCCTGGATGTTCATCATCTTCAAAATCATTAAATTCTATTGAGAAGGAAGGTTCATCTTTATTAAAATCATCAAGGTCTAGCTCAAATGATTGTTGGTTATTTTTACTTGTTGAGAATAGTGGACTATTTGGTGATTTACCCGCAAGAAGATTTTTAAAATTATTTGAGAGATAATCAGGTTCACTTGGGAGGGTTCCACCAAAATCAATTTCACTATAAGTGAATAAAATTGGGAAATATGTTTTCCCGTCAACGATAAGAAGAATAGGTCTTACATTACATAATAATTCGGCTGGAGTAGTTACAATAAAAAGTGAACATAGCATAAGAAAGCTTATGAAAGCCCTTTTATCTCTTTTGAATTTTTCCCATTTTAATTTTAAATTTTTATCTATTATCATTACGTAAGTTATCCTTGTGATTCTTCAAAAGAGATACGACGGTCAATCATTACATAGGTTAAGTCTGTAACTAATTGACCTATGAGACCGATTAGAGAAAATATAAATAATGTCCCTAGTACTATTGGGTAATCTCTTTGTATAACTGCTTGATAGGAAAGTAGACCCAGTCCGTCTAGAGTAAATATTTGTTCAATTAGAAGAGAACCTGCGAAAAACATGGCTAAAAATGCAGTGGGGAATCCTGTAACCAATGGTATAAGAGCATTCTTGAGGATATGTTTAAATAGTACTATTTTTTCTGGGACTCCTTTCGCTCTTGCAGTAAGTACATATTGTTTTTCAGTCTCTTCTAGGAT